>JAGNMU010000075.1 GCA_017991005.1 Gemmatimonadaceae bacterium
CGGTACACCGGGACGCGCCGCCTTGAGTGCCGCTGTCTGTGCGCGATGTTCGATCTCGAACACATCCTTCATACGCTGCGTGGGTTTGCCGAGTACAAAGGTGCGAGAGATGTCGCTGCTGTAGCCTTCCACCTTGCATCCGCCGTCGATCAGCAAAATGCTTCCTTCGCGTACCACTTGCGGCGTCGCGCTGCCATGCGGTAGCGCCGAGTACTTGCCCACCTGTACTCCTGCCGATCCGCTGTAACCCATTCGCGAATGCGCCTGCGCCACGAGTGAGGCAAAGTCGTCTTGTGTCATCCCTTCTTTCAGTGACGTCCACGCCGCCTCGTACGCCTTGAGCGTGACCTGACTGGCAAAACGCATCAGCGCCAGTTCGTGGGCATCCTTGATGGTGCGGCAGCCACCGGTGACCGGTGTGCCGCTCACGACTTTCACATTCGGGATGTGCGCCGCGCCGTCGGCAAACACGAAGCGCACGGTTTCTTCGGCGCCGATGGTGGCCGTGGTGAGCCCGCGTGACTTGAAGCCCTGCGCAATCAGTGCGTAGGGGCTTTCGTGTTCTTCCCACGCGTACACATCGGCGTCTTTGCCCAACGGCCCGAGATGTGCCTGCTCCATCGCGCGCTCTTCTTCAAACTTTGGCGTGACGAGAAAGGCACTGCCCGTGACCGGAATGATGGCGGCCAGCAGTCGTTCGCTGAGTCCCCACCTGATGCCGGTGAAATACTCCATGCTGGTACCACCTGTGAGCATGAGGGCGTCGATCCCGTTGGCACGCATGAGTCCACGCGCTTTCTCCAGGCGCGCACGGCGTTCATCGACGGAGATCGGCTTCACCTGTCCTTTCATCGAGCTGAGCGCACGGATGGCGGGCGGCATGCTGCTCGCCGGCTGTGCGTCGTCGAGCGGTGAGGCCGCCTCGAGCACCGATGTGCCAAAAACCATTCCAGCCGCCGCCGTTGCACCGGCAGCGAGGACTTCGCGTCGTGTGGTCATGCCTGTCGTGGTGTGTGGTGTCATGTCAGTAGCCAACCGCCATACCGTCTTTGCGTGGGTCTGAACCACCCACATATCCGCGCAGCAGTTTCACGATCGCCTGCGCGCCGCCAAACTGCGTGCGCCGTTCGTCGGTGATGTCGTGGCCCATCGCCGTCAGTGCGGCCCGCACCTGATCGGTGATCGGCGCTTCCAGCGCCACCTGCAAACCGTTCAAGTGACGAAAGCGCGCGACATCGATGGCCTGTTGCACATCCATGCCAAACACGAGCATGTTGAGCAGCACCTGCACGTGCCCCTGTGCTTGCATCGCGCCGCCCATCACGCCGTAGCTCATCCACGGTTCTTCGATGCCGTTCGCGTTGGTCTTGGTGACGAACGCGGGAATCAGCGTGTGAAACGGACGTTTGCCGGGCGCCACGGTGTTTGGCAGACCGGGTTCGAGCGTGAAGCCCGCACCACGATCGTGCAACGCAAAGCCGGTACCCGGCACCACAATGCCCGAACCAAACTCGTCGTAGAGCGAGTTGATGAACGACACCATGTTGCCCGCGCTGTCTGCGACGGTGAGATATATCGTTTCGCTCGACGTGCGAACCGGACCCGGCTCCATGCGCGCCTGCGCCTTCTTGGCGTCGAGATGACTGCGGCGTTCCGTGATGAACGGATCTTCCAGCATCCGCGCCGCCGGCATGTCGAGATGGTCGGCATCACCGACAAAACGCGTGAGATCGGCGTACGCCAGCTTCTTCGCTTCAATCAGATGATGCAGATACGGCGCCGAGTTGTGTCCCATCGCCTTGAGATCGTACGGCTCGAGGATACGCAGCATCTCGAGCGCCGCGATCCCCTGGTTGTTGGGCGGCAGTTCCCACAACCGGTAGCCCTTGAATGGCACCGACATCGGTGTCACCCACGTCGGCTTGTTATTGCGGAGGTCGTCGATGGTGAGAAAGCCTCCCAGCGCTTTCACGCGCGCCACGATGCGCTGCCCAAGCGGCCCACCGTACAACGTGGACGGTCCCACGCGCGCAATCTCGCGGAGCGTGCGCGCGTAATCGGGATTCCGAAACCACTCACCGGGCAGCGGTGCTTTGCCGTTGGGCAGGAACGTCGCCTTGGCGGCGGAGTCGCGCGCGAGCAGGTTCGCTTGTCCGGCCCAGTCGTCGGCAATGATCGGCGTGAGCGGAAAGCCCTGTTCGGCGTGGCGAATCGCGGGCTGCAACGTGGACGCCAGCGTCATCGTGCCGTACGTCTTGAGCAGCAACTGCCAGCCGGCCAGCGCGCCCGGCACGGTGATGGTTTCCACACCGCGCGGAATGTTGCGGGTACGTCCGCGTTTGATGAGCTCGTCGCGCGTCATCAGTGAACCGGCGCGTCCACTCGCATTGAGCGCGACCAGTTTCTTTTCTTTCGCCAGCCAGATGATGGCGAACATGTCGCCGCCCACACCCGTCATCATCGGCTCGGTCACACTCAGGACGGCCGCGGCGGTTACCGCCGCATCGATCGCGTTGCCGCCGCGCTGCAGCACCGCCAACCCTGCCGCCGAGGCCAACGGCTGGCTGGTCGCGACGATGCCGTTGGGCGCGTACACCGGCGAACGGCCGGCGAGGGTGAGTGGGCGTGTGGGGTTGGCCGGCCTCTGCGCGGAGGCACTGGCAGCAGTCACGGTGAGAGCGAACACGACGCTGCTGACGCCATCGGCAGTATCGCGCGCGCGACGGCGGACGATCGCGAGCAGGCGGGAGCACAAGGGTAATGACGCGCGCATGGAAGAGTCCGGTTGGAGCGATTAGCAAGAGAGATCAATTTCGCGTCACCTGGTGGAACTCGCCAATAAACTTCGGCTCGAGTCCGTGTTTCGCCCACATCCTCATCCATCTTCTGCCCTGGTTCTCATGCTCGACAAGCAGGACTGCAGTGCTTCCCTGCTTTGGCATGCATATGACAGATAATTGCCCTTGCGAGAGGAGAGTGATGGCATAAGCTTGCTGACAAAGGGCCCGAATTGCCGGATGTCCGACCATCGTAACTTCACTGCGAACGCCGGGTGCACTTGGGATAGATTCGTCCCAAGGGGAGAGTCGATTGAGCGACTATCAGTTATGCGATCCGGTAGCCGTCAGGCTACGAAACGCCGCCGAACAAGGACTGAAGCTCGCGGCTGCTTGGACCTTTCTTTGGCTGACATCAGGCGAAAAGGCAGTTGCGCAATCGCCGTCGGTGCGTCGTGGTGTCCGGACCATTGCGGTCTCGCCCCGTCCTGCGTGTCGTTGCACGCTGGAGCTCGAACGCGTTGTGTCGCTCACGGACGAGAACTTCGATCTCTCACTTCGCACGAACATCTTCGTTGGACGAGATGCCACCGGTCGGTTTCTAGCCGGTGGAACCCGTGGGACAGTCGGCGTTTTTGCGCCGGACGGGCGCCTTCAGTTTGCCGTAGGTCGTGCGGGCTCCGGACCAGGCGAGTTTCGTGAGCCGTACGCACTGTACTTCACTCGTGGTGATTCAGTGGTGGTTTTGGATCGTGCAATACGACGCGTGACGGTCTTCGATCCCAAAACCATGCGAGTCGTTCGTTCATTTCCCTTGGAGGGAAGTTCAACAAATCACGTTTTCGCTCTTGGCGGAGAGAGCTTGGTAGTGGATGGCGTGTTCGGTGGGGCCGGCATCGGAAAGTCCGTTCATCAACTAAGTGCGACTGGAGCGTATGTCAGATCCGTGTCGGCAGACACTGCGATCATCGGTCGACAGTCATTTCGAATGCTGAACAGGGCATTTGATCATGCGAAGGCGGGGTTTTTTTCGGCGCCGAACTATCGATATCGAATTGAGGAATGGAACGAGCGAATGGAGCTTATTCGCGTATTCGAGCGATCCGCCGATTGGTTTCCGCCGCTTAGCGGTGAGGTGATTCTTGAGCCACCCAATCGGCGTCCGATGCCTGCACAACTACTCGGGTTTGCAAGCGATACACTACGCGGCATACTGTTCACCGCAATTCGACTTGGCGCTCGCGACTGGTCTCCTGATCCGCGTCTCGCGAAGTCAGGCGAGATTGCCCTGGCAGATGCTGCACTGGGAGCCGCTGGGAATCGATATGTCGATACGATCTTTGAGGCCATTCGTATCGACGGACGTTTGCTCGCCTCCACCCGTGTTCGCGGAAAATTCGGGTCGGTGTCGACGGCGCGTTCGGCCGATGGCCCACTGTTCTGGAGCGTCCGTGAGACTCCGTCCGGAACAGAAGTGTTGGACGTGTACAAGTTGGTTCTTAGTCGCCCGTAGTTCTACTCATTCAAGTGGAGGACTCTATGCTCGCACCTCTGTGGACGGCCGCACTCATCATTGGCACATCGCTGACTTCTCCCGCGCCATCAGAGCCCTTAGCGATCGAGCCAGCTTGTGCCTACTGCTCGGACTATTGGAGTTCTCAGGAGGGATTGATTGTCCATAAGTTCTCCGTCGGGGGAATGGCGAGCGTGTCACCCTCTAAAGGGCAAATTGCGTTCTTGCTGGCCTCAAACCGCCAACTTACTGATCGGCGACTCGCACTAGTCAGTGCGCGTCGTGGTGCGGAGGAGCTTCTTCTGAGCGACGTCATGCGTCAATCGGGGAAATATGACTGTGCCGCGTTCAACGCGTGTCATCAGAACGAGCAAGTGAACTTTTGTGGGCAGAATCACTATGCCTGCAGCATCATCTATCAGGAGTTGGAAGCAAAGGCAATCGTGGCTGCCCGCGCGAACAACCTCCGGGAACTTCGCTTGCTCGCCGCATGGTATCCGGACAGGGTACGAATTGACTCGCGGTCGCGCGCGGTCTACCTGATTGACTGCTCCGGAGATATTGGTCGGAGGCTCAAGCTGTCGTAGGGTACCGGTCGATCTACTCGCAGCTGCGTTGGGTATCTGTGGTGGCGAACTCTGCACCGGAAGCCGCTTCGCAGCTGCGTTCGATCTTTTCTGGCGTCGGAGCGATTTGTCGCGCAATACCCGTCGAGCACCGTAGAGAGAAGACTGTTGCTTCCAGTTGCCACGACGAGCAGTGCGTGATTGCCTCGCACGTGAATCGGCAAGGTTTTGTGAAGCGTTTGTGTGCTCACGAGTGACGTTGGAAAGCGAGAATTTTTCCTTTCTTGCGGTACTCGCATGGGCGCGAGCGTGCGCCGGTTTGATAGAAGATGCCCGGACTAGTTGTGATTCGAAGGTTCTGCTTTTTCGTGATCGTCATTTAAACGTCCCTCATGAAAAGCGAGCCAGTCTAAGCGAGGGTTGCTGTGAACGCTTCCGATGAGAGATGCGTAATGAGTGAGTGGGCGGCCGTCGAGATGAGAATGGGCGAGCTGGCGCAGGTATTCGGTGCAATCGAGCTTGGTCGCTCAAAAGCTTCGGTAGCGCGCGCGGTTGGCCTCTCGACCGCCAGCGACTTAACACGCTGGCTTCGCGTGCAACGACTGCCGCCTTACCGTCTCCTGCGCAATTGGTACATCGTTGTGTCGCTGGTGGACTGCTGCGGGGCGAGTCGTAGCCTTGCTAGGTTGGCGCTCGATCGCTCGGTCGATCCGTCGTCCATGTACCGCATGGTTCGGGCAACAAGCGGCCGAGCATGGGGTGAACTTCGCGAGCATGGCGCGGTCTCCTGTCGAAGGCCCGCGCTTTTGGCTTGGCGTTCGTTTATTCTTGATCGCTGATCCATAAATCTCGCGCGCGAGCAGCGCTTTCGTTTCCGCGAGTTGACATCGAGTCGGCACTCATCGACGTGTGTTTGGTGCAAATCGGAAATGACAGCTTGTGCACGTCGGCGAACCCTTGGATACGTGTTCACGAGCCAACAGGTCCCTAGCGCCCGGCAAGTAGGTTCGCGAGTTACTCTTCGCAACTGCAGGCGCCGATCCTTCTCCCGGGGTTCGCACGCTCATTCCTTATGTGTCACCTGCAGCGTGGAGCGGTAGCTGGCCGACGGGATGGAATCGAGCGTCAGCCGGGCCGGCGCGACGGCTCTGAGCGTGACGATGGTCCGGCCGACCGACGCCGTATCGTCGCCAACGACGGACTCGAGCGCAAAGGCGCGTTCACCGGCCGAGCCGGTCGCACGCAGCGTGACGCGGGCGCTCCCGGCCCAGATGCAGCGAAGCTGCGGGAGCGATGGGCACCGTGAGTCCGCGGCCACCCCCACGAACGTCAGCGACGTCCCGGCCCCATCGATCAAAACAGATTCGCCCGGCGCGAGCGTGAAGTCCGTTCCCAAGGCCACGGTGGAGGTCGGCGCATTGGGAAGTGTCAGCACGTCGCGCGCGGGCGAACCGCAGGCAGCCAGCGCTATCAATCCAGCGAGAGCGGGGTAGCGGAGTGGTCGGCGCACACGAGGGAAACAGTGCCAGGGTGCCTCGCGTCACCGCTATCCACGTGCGATGTGGACACCGTCCGCACCACAGACGCGGTTGTCACCCGTGCGGCGGCGCCGCATCGTTCTGCAATCATTGCGTTGTACGCGACGTACGACGCCCACCGGCTTCGGTCGAGGACTCCATGAGACGTTCCACGTTGATGATGTTTTGCCTCACCCTGTGCTCGATGCTGTCACTGGGCTCCATCGCCTCCGCGCAGGCCCAGGAAGAAGGCAGCGCGGCCATGGAAAACTGCCTCAAGGCCTGGGGCACGCATCCGTTCGGTACCAATCCCAAGTACCGCACGCTGCCCGTCTCCGTAAAGGTATTCGGCATCGGCAATCCCACGATCGACAGCGTCGCCACCGGCGCGCCCGAACTCGTGCTCATCAAGCCGGGCGTGAATGTCATGGGCGGGTCCACCGTCGAACTCAAGAATCCCAACGGCTGGTACTGCTTCGTCACCAACGTCAACGTGATGGGCAAGATGAAGATCAAGGCGCACTGCTCGGCGCATCTCGCGCAGTCTCACGATGGCGTCACCGCGATGGGCGAAGACGCGAACAACAAAAGCGTCACCGTCATGGGCAAAACCGAGATCAAGCTGGAAGGGTGCAAGGGGAAGAGCGACAAGACGGCGTCGGGGCAGGCGGTTGCCGTGCGCAACGGACCCACACCGCGCACCGGGGGATAGCGACGCGCGGATTTTCAGGCCCTCTGCGAGGGGATTCGCAGAGTGCTCCGCTCCGATGATCATCCCGGCGCCGACGGTCTTCCTTGCTCGAGCTGGTCGATGAGATCGAAAAGCCCCACTGCCTCCCACGAGCGGTTGCGCTGTCCAGTCGAAAGCGGCAGGAGCACGCCGGCCGATACGAGCTGCTCGATCCCTTCATACACGCGGCTCTTGGAGCGGCCCGTCAACGCCGTGGCGACGGGCGCCGAAAGCATCGGTTGCGCAGGAAGGAGGTCAATGATGGCCCAGGCGGCGGCGTCCGATCTCGGAACGAGTGGCGGCTGGCGAAGCATCGTGCGCCATTGGTCCTGCAGCGTGCGCACGCTCGCAATGTACGAGCGGGCGAGACGTGCCGCACGAAGTGTGGCGGCGGCAAAGTGTTCGATCCACGCGGCCACGCCGTCATCACCGGCGTCCCGAAACCGTGTCAGTGCGGCGATGTATTGCGCCTTCGCGTCGGCGAACACCACGCTGATGGGCGGTACGAACTGTTGTGCAATGCCACGTCGCTTCAGAATGACGTGAACGAGGGCACGTCCGGTCCGTCCGTTGCCGTCATCGAACGGATGGATCGTTTCAAACTGGGCGTGCACGAGCGCTGCCTGCACGAGCGGCGGCAATCGGTCGTCGTTGATCGCAGCGCACAGGTCATGCAGAAGTGGTGTCAGCAGTTCCGGTGGAGGAGGAACAAAATCCGCCCCGCACGGGGTGTGGTCGTTGCCGCCGATCCAATTTTGCGTGCGACGGAACGCGCCGGCGATATGACGATGCGCGGAACGCTCGAGCAAGCGGCGATGAATCGCTCGGATCTCGTCTTCCGCGAAGCGCTCACCCTCGGCGGCGCTCTCGACGGCCAGCACCATGGCATCAATGTTCGCCAGCACCTCGAGCGCGGTGGTCCCTGGAACCGAACCCGATTCCGCTTTGGCCTCAGCTCGAGCCAATTCGCGCACCCCCAGCTGCATGCCCTCGACTTTGGATGAGGCGATGGACTCGCTCCGCAGGAGCAGGCGTGCGAGAGGGGTAAGGGCTGAGCCGCCATCGCTGTTCAGCGTGATTAGGGCCTGCTCTGCTTCCGAGACGAGCGCCGCCAACTCACCGTCGAGCCGGACCTCCAGATCGCCGAGGTGATCTGGGAGGTGCACCTCGTAGCGGCAGGCGCGCCGATGCCGCGGTGGGGCATTTCGGGTCTCGTCAGACTGCCATATTCGCGATTCGAATCGACCGGACATGAGCGGCACGAGGCGGCGGAAACGAAACTAAGGGGTATCCATAGTTTCACTTATAAGTTAACCGAAACTATGACGGGCGTCCATTCCCGGATACCGGCCTTTCAGCTGCGCAGCTCAGCCTGGCGCAGCCCTCGATAGAGCGCGGCGGCCACGACCCCGAGCATCGCAGCGGCGAGGATCGAGAGGCCGGGGATCGTTCCCCGGCCGCCGCTGAATGCGAGGAGCGCGCCGACTGCGACACTCTGCGCGACGGCCTGCACCACCGCGAAGCGCTGAAGTGGCCGCACGAGCGCGACCACCTGCATACGTCCTTGCCACGGCAACAGCCGTGCGAGTCCGCCAAGCACATGCAGCAGGTGCACGCCCGCGAGCAGCAGGTAGAACACCAGGTCGGTGACCGACGGCTCGCGCCAATACTGGCTGAGGCCGAGCAAGAGGAGCAACCACCACCGCGGGACCCAATTCGGAAACACCGTCGAGACGACGGCGAGCAGCAGCCCGACGGCACGCCAGAAGGGTGGCGCGAGCACAAGCAGGCACAACACGGCGGCTACCACGAGAAACGCGAGGTGCACTGTTGCCGTCGGCACCCACCGTCCGATCGCGGGAACCGATGCGCGCGCACGGGTCGTCAGCATCCCGCCTTGCATTCTGCCGCTCATGCCGCCGCTCATCGACGCCGCCGTCCGGCGCGGGCGAGTGTGCGAAGCATGACGGCGCGCGACGGTTGCTCCGCGTCTTCCTGCCAGCGAAACATCTCAATGCCGTTGGCACGCACATCCGCGATGCGCCGGCGCCGCTCGGCCATCAGCAGGCGATGGGCGATCTGCGTGTGCTGCTCACTGCCTTCAAGACGCGGCGTCGGCAGCACGTCGATGGCAATGACCCGATGACCAGCCGCGCGCCACAGCAGCGCGATCCATGGGGCGTCGTCGTCGAGGAACGTAGAGAGCAGGTACACGATCGATCCGGCGGGCACGATGGGCGCCCGCCGGCGACTGAGCCGAATGCCCGACGGCCCGCTGATCGCAATGCGGCGAAGGAGCCGGTCGAGGTGTCGCTTCCCTCCTCCTGCCACGACCATCCCGTCGTGCGTGGCAAGGTCGATCAAACCGACGCGGTCGCCCGTTCCGATCGCCGCGACCGCGAGTGACGCCGCCGCCTCACGCGCGAGATCCATGGAACTGACGCTGGTCGCTCCGATCGATTCCGCCGACCAATCCGCGACGCGCTCGCCGGCGTCTTCGCGACTATCCATCACGAGCATGAGCGTGGCATCCGAGGTCGCATCGGTCCGGCGCACATACAGGTCGCCGAACCCCTGCGACCGCCGCGCCGTTGCTTTCCAGTCGATGCGTCGCAGTCGATCGCCAGATGCATACAAATGCAGGTCGCGAAATTCCCCGCCGTCTCCCGGCCTCGCCGACCCGTGCGTCCCCGTCAGACCCGTGAGCCGGTGCGGTAGCGGAATCGACGCGATCGGCGCGATCACCGGCTCCACCACCCGCTCCGCCACTGCCCTCGGCACCGGTAACGAAAGCCATCCGCCATCGACGCCCGCCAAGCGGTATGACACGTCCACCACCCGCTGGCGACCAGAGTGCACGACGGGGACGCGTCCGGTCACCGTGGCAACATCCCGCGGCGCGAGAATCAGATCACTGAAGCGCGAACCCTTCGGGTTGACGCGCACATGCACGAGGTCAGTCCCGGTTGGTGCATCGATCGCGACACGATAGGCGAACTCGCTCGTTCCGTCCGTGTCAACGCTCCGCGTCACGTGCACGCGCACAGTGCTCGGCGCGCCGTCGGGCGGTCTCCGATCAAAAGCGATCGCCGCGGAGGCCAGCAGCGGCAACGCGATCAGCACCACGTCCACACGACTGGTGAGTGTCCCTACCGCGGCGATCACCAGCCCCAGCACGATCGCCACCTCGAGCGTCGCCGTCAGTCGCCACGAGGGGCGGACCGTGACGTCGACCGCCGTCGCGTGTTCGCTCACGCGCGTGCCGCGCCCGCGACGAGCGGGCCGGCAACACTTTCCACAATCTCGGCGACCACCTGAGCCGAGTCGGTGCCGGCCGCCCACGACTGCGTCGTCAGCGAAAGACGATGCGCAAGCACGGGCACGGCGACGCGCTTCACATCTTCCGGCAGAATAAAGTTTCGGCCGGCAATCACTGCGATCGATCGCGCCATGAGCAGCAGCGCCTGTGAACCGCGCGGCGAGGCGCCCACCGCGATCGCCGGATGTGCGCGCGTTGCCTCGGCAAGATCCACGCAATACCGCACGACGTCGGCATCCACCGTCACGGTCTCGACACCCGCCTGCATGCGCGCGAGCGTCTCCGCATTGACGATCGCCGCAACATCCGCACGTTCACGTTTACGTGCCACGCGGTTGAGCAGCACCTGCTGCTCGCCGTCGCGGCCCGGGTACCCGACGGCGAGTCGTACCATGAACCGGTCGAGCTGCGCCTCGGGAAGCGCGTAGGTGCCCTCGTACTCGATCGGGTTCGCCGTCGCGATCACGTGGAATGGACGCGGCAACTGAAAGCTCTGACCCTCGACCGTCACCTGCCCTTCCGCCATTGCCTCGAGCAACGCCGACTGTGTCTTGGGCGCAGTCCGGTTGATCTCGTCGGCGAGAAAGAGGCCCGTGAAAACGGGACCGGGTCGAAATTCGAAAGAGGTGGTCGCCGGCGCGTAGATGAACGAACCGGTGATGTCGGCGGGAAGCAGGTCCGGCGTGCACTGCAGCCGGCGAAAGTCGAGACCGATCGCCGACGCGATGCTGCGGGCCGCGAGTGTTTTGCCAAGCCCCGGCACGTCTTCGAATAGCGTGTGGCCGCCAGCAAGGATCGCCGCGAGTGCGAACTCAATCGCGTTCTCCATTCCCACCACCGCCGTCGCCACCTCGGCGCGGATACGCGCCACAAGGGCTGTGATTTCGGGAACGGTGAGTGGTGCAGCGGTCGTCGACTCGATCTCAGTCATCGTGATCCCTGGGTCTCGGTGGCAAGGCGCTCGAGGGCGTCGAGGCACCTCGCAATGGCGGCAGTGGTAACGGGGTTGCTGTCGTTCGGCTGCAGGATCGTGAGTGCGTCGGGGCCGACCAGCGCGACCACAGCGTCGTCGGTGCGGTCGGCTGGATCGAGCCCGCGATGGTGCAGCTCGGCCGTGAGGAGTTCGCGCATCCGACGCACCACCGTCGTGCGGGCCAACCGGTCGTCGCGCTCGGTGATCACCACGGCTCGCGCTCGTCGCACGGCCGTTGGACTGGCGAGGCGGTCGCACGCCGCAAGCGCTCCCTCGATCAGTGCGACCGCCAAGCGGACACCGCGCGGCGTCTCGCGCCCTGGCGGGTCCCACGGGACATCGTCGTCGAGTCGGAACTTGGCGAGCAGTGCGCCGACGGCGCTTACCGCCAGTACCGTGGCAACCGCCCAGAACTCGTCAAAGCCGACAAACCACACGCCGAACGCGGCGAGCACCGCAGCCGCGGCGCCAACGGCGACGCGCGCCATCACCGCGCCGTCCTTTTGGCACGTCGCTCGGGAAAGTCGGCCCGCCAGAGCTCCACCAGCACGGCCAGCGAGTCGCGGGCGGCGGCGATTTCGTCCGCAGTCGGGGAGTGCTCGCCAAAACGCACTCGCTGATACAGCGAGAGCAGCACGGCGATGGGTTTGGCCGAACCGCGCGACCGGTACAAAATGCGCGCCGTGAATTCCGAGGTGGTCTCGGCGGGGCGACGCTCGAGGCCGGCCGTGGCCGCCGCATCTTGAAGACCCTGCCAGGCCTGTACGACGGCGTTGCCGAGATCCCGCTCGGAGATGAGGATCTGGATTGCCGCTGCGAGGCCCGACTGGAGGATCCGTGCATCGGCTTCGCTGAGCACACCAGTGTCGGCACCCGTTCGCACGATGCTGACGGCGGGTGTGAGGCGGGTTCGGCGGCGTATCCAGCGCGCAACGGCATACAGGATCGCCACGACGACGAGGGCGGCGAGCACCCACAGCAGCCAGTCGGGCCAGCCGCTGTCTGGCTGCACATCGAAGGCATACTCGTAGTTCTCATCCGGCTTGATCGGGATGAGATCCAGCCCTCGCGATGGCGGCCCCGGCCGCCAGCGCAGACCGACGGAGACCGCGGGCGCCTGGAGCCCCACGGCCGTCACGAGCGCCAAGCCGGCGGCGGCGCAGGCGACCAGGGTCGGCATGGCGCGCCATGGGCGGGGCTGTTGAGAGGCATTCTCCGTCATTGCCGCGCGATTGTACGGCACACGGTGCGTTGCCGCATGGGCCGAACGTGAAGTCCACGTTACGATTTCGTGAACAGTGGCAAGGCCACCGTGCGATTCGCACGCCCTGAACGCAAAACGGCGCCCCGAAAATGCGGGGCGCCGTTGATATGGCATCGTGTGTTGCGAGACAGTGGCTAGGGAGGGAATCGAACCCCCGACACGCGGATTTTCAGTCCGCTGCTCTACCAACTGAGCTACCTAGCCGTTCTGACCTGACAGCGTCCCGTCAAGCCAGACACCCAAGATAACCGAGCGCGCCCCTCCGCCAACCCCCGCCGCCCACGGGTTCTCTACCCTGGCGGCCCCCGCCTATTTACCCCGCGAGACCTTCACCACGTGGGAGTTCACCGCATGGT
>JAGNMU010000497.1 GCA_017991005.1 Gemmatimonadaceae bacterium
GCGCCGCTGAACTCGGCAGCAACCTGCGGAGCATGCGTCGTGTTCGCGCTCGCTTGGCGCACTGGCTACCCAATGAACCACGACGCACCGAACCCGCGGACGTGGTTCGCGCATTGCTGACGCGCCTCGCCCCCCCCCCGGCGCCAGACGCGGTGTAGCGCAGGCCTGATTCCTCGCCAACGCGCACAACGAGTGCGTCGTCATTCAAATTTCATCACACCACCGTCCCAAACCCCGCCATCCGAAACTGGCGATCAATCGAAATCGCCTCGGCGATCCCCTCGCGCTGCATCACTTCAAACGACACCGCATCACACATCGAATACCGCTGATCGCGAAATGGCACCACCCACCGCGCCACGGCAGCGCGCACCATTTCGTCGCTCACGGTGATCACGACATGCGTGGGATCGCGCAGCACACTCTCGAGCGCGGCCGCGGCATGATCACGCCCGAGCAGTCGCAGAAAGAGCGCGTGCGACTCGCCAAGGACCATGGGCGTGACCACGATTCGCGTGCCTTGTCGTACAGCGGCGGTATACGCGGCACGCGCGGCCTCGTGGTGCGTTTGCCCACGTACCGCGGCGGCCACCCAGCCCGACGAATCGAGCAGCACCGACCGGCTCAACGATCGGAGCGCCGAGTGACGTCGGCGGCCCGCGCCGACTCCCAGGCGGCCAGCTCCCAGTCGGCCAGATAGTCGTCGTGTCGGACGGCTGCATCGGGAGGCGCCGACTCCGGGGTGGCGGCCGCCGCCTGCTCGAGAAAGGCCAGCGCGGGACTCTCCGCCGCCAACAGCTCCGCCGCAAAACGGCGAAGTCCTCGTCGCAACACCTCGGCGCGAGACAGCCCCGACACCTCGGCTGCGCGATCGAGCGCCGACCGGTCGGCCACATCGAGATACACCTGCACCGGCTCGCGAACGACAGCTGGTCGTTTGGGATCGTTCATACATGTAGCCTCTTAATGATATGGCTTCATTATGGATGCATTCAGAGTATCAAACAATCTCCGGCAATTCCTACCGGCAATTCCCGCCGCTGTGACCGGCGGCACAATCTTCCGGATAGCGCGAGTCTCACTGCCGCCGTCACCCCATTCCACAATTCATAATGCCATACCAATGAACAGTTTACCATAATCCGGAATGCGGAAGTCCCGTGGTACGGTCCGTGCCTATAGAGTCGCCAAGTCGCCACCCGTGCGACCCCCGTCACCCTCTCGACCCGACCGCACCCGATGTCCCACCAGATGGTCATTGACCTCTCCCGCGACGCGATCATCACGGCCCTGATGGTGGCCGCGCCGATGCTGCTCATCGCGCTCGGCGTCGGACTGCTGGTCAGCATCTTCCAGTCGGTCACGCAGATCCAGGAACAGACGCTCGCGTTCGTCCCCAAGCTCATTCTGGTGGGCGGCGCTTTCATCGTCGGCATGCCCTGGCTGCTGCAGGTGCTCATCCGCTACACCACCACCCTCATTCGCGGCATCCCCGCGATGGTCGCGTGATCCAGCACATGGGGATCACCGTGGTGATGCGTCTGACGGGCACTGCGTGAATTCGTTCGGCCTCCCCGATTTCTTCGCCCCCGGCGTCGCGGCAGCCTGTGTGCTGACTGCGCTGCGCGTGGGCGGCTTGTTGTTGATTGCCCCGGCGTGGTCGGCCAAAACGGTGCCGATGCGGCTCCGGACCGCGCTGCTGGTGATCTTCGCCGTTTTGCTGCTCCCGGCCGCACAGGCCAATACCGACGTCACCACACTGCGTATCACGCCCGCCACGTTTCTCGCCGAAACGGCGGTGGGCTTTCTGATCGGCATGGCCGGCGCGCTGGTGATCGCCGCGGCCGAATTTGCCGGCGAACTGATGACGACCACCATCGGGTTGTCCGGCGCCGCGATTTTTGATCCGGTCAACAACACGCAGGGCGCCATTCTGCAGCAGTTCATGCAGCTCATGGCGCTCATCGTCGTGTTGGCGGGCGGCGGCCACATCATCATGCTGCAGGCGGTGGCGCAGAGTTTTGTCTCCATGCCATTGGGCGCGCCGCTCAACATCGCCGAAGGGTCACGCGCACTGCTCATCGCTGCGCAATCGATCTTCGTGACGGGTGTGCAATTCGCGGCGCCGGTGATTGCGGCGATTCTCATCATGAATCTCGCGCTCGCGATTCTGGGCCGAGCCGCGCCGCAGCTCAACATCATGAGTCTGGCGTTTCCGCTGCAGATCGGCGTCGGACTGCTGACCTTCGCCGGATCGCTCGCACTGGTCGTGAACGCCATGAGCGATTGGACGCCAGGCTTCGCCACTAATCTCGAAAACGTGGCGCGCGCCACGAATGTCCCGATCGTTGCACCGGTTTACACGCCACGTACACCATCGACATCACCCTCTCAGGCGACGCCAGCAGTAAGCGTGCCCACGACGGGAGGGCGTTGACATGGCCGATAGCGATTCTGGCGAAAAAACAGAGGAACCTACTGGCAAACGCGTCGAAGAGGCGCGCAACAAAGGGCAGATCGCCAAGAGCCCCGAGCTCACGACGGCCGCGTTCCTGTTCGGATCGACGGTCACGTTGTCGTTTGCAGGCCCGCCGCTGTGGCGCTTTCTGCTCGATACCATGGGACAGGGCCTCGCGACCGCCGCGAATCAGGAACACGCCGGGCTGGCCGCGATTCCCTGGCTGCAAACCCTCGGCTTTCGCGCCATCGTCGCGATGCTGGGCTTTGCCGGAGCGATGGCCGTGATCGCCATTGCCGTGCAGGCCGCGCAGGCCGGTGGCATCATCACCACCGAAGCGTTGCAACCCAACTTTCAGCGTATCAACCCACTCAAGAACCTGGGCCGTCTGGGCGGCAAACAGGCGTGGGTGGAACTCGCCAAGGCGATGCTCAAACTGTGCATCGTGAGCTGGGCCGTCTACGCCACACTGAGCGACGCGTGGCCCGCCATTCAGGGACTCGCGCTGCAATCGCCGTTGTCACTGATGGACATCGTGCGTGACTACGGTGTGGGGCTGCTGAAAAACGCGGGGCTCATGTTCCTCGCACTCGCCGGCGCCGACTACGCGTGGCAGCGCTACAGCACGCATGAGCAGCTCAAGATGTCGAAGCAGGAAGTGAAGGAAGAAGCGAAGTCGCAGGAAGGCAACGCTGAAATGAAGAGCCGCCGGCGCCAGGTGGCGCGTGAGCGCATTCGTCGCGCGATGTTCGCCGCCGTGCCCAAGGCCGATGTGGTGATCGTGAACCCGGTGCACATCGCCGTCGCCATCAAGTACGACCCGATGGTGGCCCCAGCCCCGATGGTCGTCGCAATCGGACAACGCAAAATCGCCCAGCGCATCAAGGAGCTCGCGTTTCAGCATGGGGTGCCCGTGATCGAGAACAAGCCGTTGGCGCGCGCTCTGCTCGCCACCGCCAAGGTGGGAACGGTGATTCCGGTGGATATGTATCTGGCTGTGGCCGAAGTGCTGGCCTTCGTGATGCGCCAGCGTGAACG
>JAGNMU010000076.1 GCA_017991005.1 Gemmatimonadaceae bacterium
CCAATGAGCAGCGCAATCCGTTCATTTTCAGAAAGGGCGGCGTAGTCGTTGCACACACCGGCACGCTCCAACAGCTCTCCCACCACGCGCGCATGCATATCGGAGTGCTGCCGCGTATCGAGCGGCGCCAGATGAAAGCCGAACACATCCACCGCGCGGATCAAGCGACGCAGCCGGCCGCCCGCCAGAATGCCAACGTTTGTCGTGCGCAATGAGTCGCGAATCACGCCCAAGTCGGTCAGCAGCGCCGCCGCGTCCGGATACGGCTCCGCGTCGGCTACGGCCGCGCGTATCGGGGCGCTGATGCCAAGCAATCGTGTGGTAGCGGCCAATCGCGCGTAGATGCCGATAAGCGCGCGCCGATACGGTTCATCGACACGCTGTGCCGACGCATCGGGCGATTGACCGGAGAGCGCGCGCAGCGCGTCGGTGACCTCGAGCAGCATCTGCGAGAGCGGGAGATCCTGGCCGAGCGCGTGCACTTCTTCCAGGTAAAACGAAATGGCCGCAGACGCGTGGAGTCGCACGGTTTCACGGAGCACGTCGGCAGTGACAAACGGATTGCCGTCGCGGTCGCCGCCGATCCAGCTGCCAATGCGAAAAAACGCCGGCAACGACCATTCGCGATCGGGGAATCGCTGCGCCAGCAGATCTTCGGTTTGTCCGTAGAGTCGCGGCAGCTCAGTGAAGAACGTACTGCGAAAATATTCGATACCGTTTTTCACCTCATCGATCACGCGCAATCGACTGGGTCGCACCATGCGCGTGTGCCAGAGCGTCATGATCAGCTGCGCCAGTTCGGCGTCGAGCGCGCGGCGTTCCTCAGGCGTTTGTACGGTGCGATCGCGCTGGCCAAGCAAATCCGCGATGTCGAGCAGCGCGTGCTGAATACTCTGTCGCTGCACCTCAGTGGGATGTGCGGTAAGCACCGGCACAACCAGTGCGTTCGAAAAGAACGTGTGCAGGCGATCGGCTGTGTCGGTGGTGGATTCGCGCGCCACCGCATCAAACGCGAGCGCCAGGCTGCCTTCGCGTGGCGGCGATCCCGCCAGTGCGTGCGCGCGGCGACGGCGAATGTGGTGCGTGTCTTCAGCGATGTTGGCGAGCTGCAGGAAATACGCAAACGCGCGCACCACCGATAACATCGTTTCGCGCGGCAAGTCACCGAGCAGCCGGTCGATCTCTTCCCGGTCCTCGCGTTTCCCCTCACGGGCGAATCGTACGGCTGCCTGCCGCACCGTCTCCACCAGCGCAAACGTCGGTTCGCCCTCCTGATCGCGGAGCGTGTCGCCAAGGATGCGGCCCAGCAGGCGAATATCGTCGCGCAGCGGGCGGTCTTTGTCCGGTTGTGCGGGGAGCGCGGAGTCGGTCATCTCTCAAACTAGCAGCGCGCGCCACAACGGGCGCGCGCCGCAACAACGCTCAGTTCGATGACATGCTACCGCGACATGCTAACGCGACATGCTACCGCTCGGGCACACCCGGCGGACGAGTGCCTTGTTCGCGCTGGAATCCGCTTCGGCCGTCACCTGAACGACCGTCTCCCGTGCGCGTGTCGCCACCCCGTCCAGTGTTGCCGCCACGACCATCAAATCCGATTGGCCCGCCCGGCATCTGCGGGCGCCGCGAGCGAATCACTTTGGCGGTGTCGAGCCACGCGTTCACGTGCGCAAGCGAAATGTCGTACGCCTTTTGCGGCGTGCTGGCCAGCGCAGCCGACTCGGCGGTGCGCGTAAAGCGCCCGTCGCGCAGGTCGGTAAACACGGTGATCAGCACAACAGAATCGGCGCGTACCGTCACCATGCCATGCACCAGAAAATCCGCACGAAGTCCCCATCCCATCGACATCGGATCTTGCATCGTGCGGCGCGCGCGGTCCGTTGTCGAATCATCAACCACATCGAACTTCTCGGAGGGGAGCGCGGCGCGGACAAAATGCGCCACGTCGCGGCCAAGCGCGGCATACTCCCGTTTGCTGGTCGTGTTGGTGAAGTTGGTGACGACCACACGCATGCGTCCGTCGCTCGGCGGCGCAAGCATCGGCGTGATGGCTCGGCCCTGCGTCGGTCGCGTCATCTGGTAGCTGTAGATGCGCGACGCGCGTGCCAGCGCGGTGTCCATGCCTTTGAGCGCGCGCGACACCGAGTCGGCAAAGATCTTGCCGACCTCCGCGAGCAACTGTTCGCGGTCGAGTGTGATCATCTGTCCTTCGGACGTCACCAGCACGCGCGTCTGCGTTTGCGTCTTGGCGCCCGGCGTCAACGCGCCAATTGACGTTGCGCTTGTCGGCGCGGCGCCAGCTGGCAATGCCGCCGACGATGCGGCGGGTGCGTTGGGCGCTGCCGGAATGGTAGGCGGCGATGTTGGAGAGAGCGGCGACGCATTCTGCGCAGTCTTGGCGGCATCACCAGCCGCGATCCGTTTGCGAAACGCATCGACAATGGCGAGCGATTCAGCGCGCGAAATCACCACCGGCACCTGAATGCCCGAAGAGCTGTCGCCGCTTGTGCGATACACCACGATCGTTTCCGGCCGCGCCAACGCACCTGTCGGCGTGGCGTTCTTTGCGACTTGCATCGCATTGCCGCGATCACCGCCCGGTCCCGCATCGCGCGGCGAAAGCGAGTCAGCGGCCGTTGCCATTCTTGGCGTCTGCCGCATGTACTGTGCAACCACAAATGTGGCGGCCACCACCAGCAGTGCGGCTGCCATGCCAACCCAACGGCGGTTCGACACACGTGCGGCGCCAGTGCTTCCCGACACCGACAGGGGCGGCAGTGCATCGAGCTCGGCCAGCAGCGCCTGCGCCGATTGCGGACGTTTGGCCGAGTCTTTCTCGAGGCAGTGCATGATGAGCGCCGACAATCCTTCGGGGATGTCGGCAAATTCATGCGGCGGCTTTGGCATCTCGGTGAGCTGCGCCGCCATGGTGGCCTGCGGAGACGAGCCACCAAACGGCGACCGACCAGTGAGCAACTCGTACGCCAGCAGTCCCACCGCGTAGATGTCCACGCGATGATCGGCCGCGGGATCGGCCGCGAGTTGTTCGGGCGCCATGTACGCCGGTGTGCCAACGACCATTCCCGTGGTGGTGCCACCGGCCATGGGGATGGCCGCGCTCAACGCTTTGGCGACACCAAAGTCGGTGACGAGGGCATGCATGCCCGACGTGAGGATATTGTCGGGCTTGATGTCGCGATGCACGATGCCGCGGGCGTGCGAATACGCGAGTGCATCGACCACGTCGTGCAGGATGCGTACGACATCACGCGGCGGCAGTCGCTTCTGGCGCGTGAGCGCACCACGCAGCGATTCGCCTTCGATGAAGGGCATCGAAAACCAGAGAATGCCGTCTTCGTCGCCAGTGGCGAGGAGTGGCACCACATGGGGATGCTGGAGCTGCGCGGCGAGTTGGATTTCGCGCTTGAACCGTTCGATGTTGACGCCGGCCGCGAGTTCGGGCGGCAGGACTTTGATGACCACCTTCCGCTGCAGCGCCCGTTCGGTCGCCAGGAATACACGGGACATGCCTCCGCCACCCAACTCCCGGTCAATCTGGAAGTCGGCGTCGAGGGCTTTCTGGAGGCGCTGGGTGAAGTCGGTGTTCAAGACAGGAGACGGCAAACGGTGTGCGGGAGACAGCGTCCCGGGAGAGCTTCCCTTGGGTGGTATCCCTAAAGTACGACAGAACGGTGGTTCCGTGCTGGTTTGACCCTTCCAAGACGCCAAATGTTGCGCCTGCTAATGGAGTTACCGACGGCGGCGGTCAACTGTTTGGACGTAAATTGCCACAAGATGTTAATTGACAACGGTTTGCGGTGCTCACGCGTAGATGGGGGCTGATCGCATTTCGGAGTGCCGTGCGGGTTGACCGACGGATACGGACCGGGGTATGTTTCGATTCTGTTCCGTGCCGCGACCGGCCTTCGCAGGAGGGCGCTCGTCACCGTGCATGTCGGTTATGCATGGCCTCGGGCGCTTTGGTGTCTCTGGTTCTTTTGAAGATTCAGCAGAGACCTTTGCCGTCGCGATTCACGTAGATGTCGGCCCCCGAACACCAACGAGAGAAGTCACAGGCGAATGCCAACGATCAATCAGCTGGTCCGTCGCGCCCGCAAGGACGTGGTGGAGAAGTCCAAAGCGCCCGCGCTCAAGAGCAACCCGTTCAAGCGTGGTGTGTGCACGCGCGTCTACACGACGACGCCCAAGAAGCCGAACTCTGCGCTGCGTAAAGTGGCCCGTGTTCGTCTCACCAATCAGCTCGAAGTCACCGCGTACATCCCGGGCGAAGGCCACAACCTGCAAGAGCACAGCATCGTGCTCGTGCGTGGCGGTCGTGTGAAGGACTTGCCGGGTGTGCGTTACCATATCGTTCGTGGCACGCTCGACGCATCGGGCGTCAACGGCCGTAACCAGAGCCGTTCCAAGTACGGCACCAAGCGCCCCAAGAAGGGCGCCGCAGCCGCAGGAGCTAAGAAGAAATGAGCCGCCGCAAGAGTGCCGTAAAGCGCAGCGTGTTGCCTGACGCGCGCTACGACAGCCAGACCGTGTCCAAGTTCATCAACTCGTTGATGATTCAGGGCAAGAAGTCCACCGCCGAAGGCATCTTCTACAGCGCGATGGACATCGTCGAAGCCAAGACCAGCCAGCCGGGCGTCGCGATCTTCAAGCAGGCTCTCAACAACCTCAAGCCGGTTGTCGAAGTGAAGAGCCGCCGCGTCGGTGGTGCCACGTACCAGGTGCCCGTTGAAGTGCGCCAGGACCGCCGCACCGCGCTCGCGATGCGTTGGTTGATTAACTACTCGCGCGATCGCAACGAAAAGAGCATGCACGAGAAGTTGGCCAACGAAGTGCTCGCCGCCAGCAAGGGTGAAGGCAACGCGATCAAGAAGAAAGAAGACACGCACCGCATGGCCGAAGCCAACAAGGCGTTCGCGCACTATCGCTGGTAAGCGGGTCAGACTGCTGCACAACAAAGCGCCCCGGAGCTCGATGCTCCGGGGCGCTTTTGTTCTGTGCGTCGCTCACCGCCGATCAACGTCGAATCCTACTCAGGGCGTCTGCGCCGTCGGCGGCCTCCCTTGCCACGTAGACGTGTCGTGCGCCGACACCGACCAACCGACCGCCTGGGGGCGTTCGCATGGTCTGTTCACGAGAACCGTCGCGACTGAAGACGTCGACTATCAGTTCGTCTTCTGGATGAAGGCGGGTGCGCGTCACATACAGTTTTCCGTCAAGCCCGGCATGCAATGCTTCGGCAAGAAACGGTGGAACAACTTTCGGCCATGGAGGAAACAGGGCACTGCTCAATACGGCGCTTCCATCGTCATTGCGCAGATATCCGGCGGCGGCTCGGTGCTTGACTCGTTCATCGACAGGCTGCGCCAGGTCTGGGACGACGGATCCTCGAATCCAGGCGCCTGAGGGCGTACGCCACGCTACTCGATACGGGTGTGCGGAAACCGTTGCAATGAAGCCATCTGAGAAAAGCACGGCCTGGTCGTACGTCGACAGCGGATTGCGCACGCGAAACGACATGGCGGCGCCGTTTCTTCGTGCCTCCACCATTGTTCGCCCCATCGAGCCGCCTGCCAGTCTGGCGACAGTGTCACTCGGACCGTTGGCCCTCAGAAGCAACACCAGGACCGAGTCCGCGTCGCCGACCCACCCTGTCGCAATGTAGCGGTTACCTCGAGGTTCTTTCGATGTACCGACCAGCGCGAGCGCGAGCCCTCGCGCGTCCACGCCCGCAATTGTCGCACGAGCGGCGAGGCGCATCGCTGTCCATGAACTGGGGATTGTCGTAAAGTTCTCTCCTGCCAGCATGTACCATCGGCCGTCAGTGGCGTCGACAAACAGCGATGAGTCGCGACCTGCAATGAACGCTTTCGTCGGATTCGAATACTCGGAAGGTCCTGGTCCTTGCCTCCCGATCCGACGGGCCGTTTTTCCGTCCGCTGACAACACAAGAAGCTCCCGGTCGGTGGCGTCGCTCACGATCACACGACCGTCGGCAAGTTCTCGCGCGGAGTGCACGCGACCGAACTCATGCTGATAGACAAGATCTACGACAGCGACCTCCGGTCGAGTGCTGACGATTGACTGGGCGTCGACCGCGTTGCTCAGGATGGCCAGCGCAACGAGCGACGTCGGAAGCACACGCCGTGGTGCGCTTGAGACACTTCCATCCGACTCCCTCGTCATGGTCTTTCTCCGCTCCGCGAAATTCTCCGGATGTCAGAGAGCAGTCTGTCCAACTTTGGTGGGCGGTCATACCTCTGCCCATCCAGAAGTACTGACGGTGTTCCGCGCACCTCCAAGAGCTTGGCCACTTCGACGGCACTGTCAACCTTCTTCCGAGTATGCGGATCGTCGACGCATGCCTGAAATCCGGCCGTGTCGAGAAGACCAGCGCGCTTCGCCAGGACCGGCCAGGTCAAGAACCCGATTGAATCTTGCAGTCGGAAGACAGTGGAGACGAATTGTTCTCCGATCCCTCGAGCGAATGCGCACTCTACGGCACCGCCGCCTGATGGCGCGAATCGATGTCCTTCAATAGGGAGGTTTACATAGCGAATCTGGACTGAGTCGGCGAGCAAAACGGCTATTGAGTCGATCGTCGAATGATATCGGGCGCAAAATGGACACTCAAGATCGATGAACTCGATGAGTTGCACGGCGCGCCCCTGTCGGCGAGCAGGTAGCGCAACGTCAGCTGCCATCGACCATCGAGCCTCGGGTGACGCGATTGCCTCGGCACCTTTCGCGCGTGACGGAGGCGAGGCGTGATTGCGCCACAAATAGCTGCCTGAAACGGCGAGCGCTGCAAGAGCCACGACGACCGTCGCGACAGGCTCAAGTATTTTCGACATTGTCTGGTACCCGCGTCGAGGTTTTGAATGAACTTCTTTTCTGCGCGAACACTGCGTGTTAATTGACGGCAGCGTTGCTCGGAGGGCAGACGCGCCCTCCGAGCAATAGCGCTATCTAGGTGGCGTCATTGCAAGTAATTCGGATGCCGCCCTGGCAGTTTCCCCAGTTCGGCATGCAGCCGGGTAGGTCGCCGGAACATCCGACTCGCACGCAGTCGTCAATGTAGGCTTCGTTCGCGAGACAGGCCTCAGGCCCGATATCACACCACGTGCACGATTCAAAGGTGGTCGCGGACGCGCGACCCTCGTCACTTATTGTGACCGTGGCGAGCACGATCAGCGACAGCATCTGCACAATTCGCGAAAGCGACATACACACCTCCCACAGAGGGTTGTGCAGGCCCGCATTGGCGCGAGCCCGCATTGGCGCGAGCCCGCATTGGCGCGAGCCCGCATTGGCGCGAGCCCGCATTGGCGCGAGCCCGCATTGGCGCGAGCCCGCATTGGCGCGAGCCCGCGGAGAAAACGTTTTGCATTTGGTCATAGCTGTCAAGTGTAGATTTTCGACTGTGGGACAGGAAAGCCTCAACTGTCCCGCCTGCTAATCGCAAGCACACGGTTGAGTTCGTCTATGATTGCAGATTGGTGAAGATTCGAAAAGGCTCGACTGCGAGGTGCTGAGAACACGAGACCAGACGGACATCCTCGGCCAGCAAGGGTGAAGGCAACGCGATCAAGAAGAAAGAAGACACGCACCGCATGGCCGAAGCCAACAAGGCGTTCGCGCACTATCGCTGGTAAGCGGGTCAGACTGCTGCACAACAAAGCGCCCCGGAGCTCGATGCTCCGGGGCGCTTTTGCATGTCCTTTGCGTGTCGTTTGCGTGTCGTGCGATGTCGGCAAACTACCCGACCGACGCCCCACCATCCGCCGACATCACCGCCCCATAAATCGTCGCGCCGGCGCGGAGCTCCACCCGCGGTGCGGTCACGGTGGTGCGCTTGCTCGCGATGCCAACCACGGCGGCGCCCACGACGATACTCGTTTCGGAGATCACCGGGCCGCTCAGCCGCGCGCCGTCTTCAATCACGATGCGCTCACGCGCGGACAGTGATCCCATCACCACCGCGCGAGACTTGATGTGCATGGTGCCGTGCGCCTTGATGGAGCCTTCCACGCGCGCGCCTTCGCTCACCACGACGTTGCCGCGCACAATGATCGAACCGGCCACACTGGTATCGCTCGGAATTACCAGGTTGCCCGTGACACGCCAATAGCCGCCCGCCAACGCGATCGCATTGGGGGGCACAAACGGTGTGTACGAGGCGAGGGGCATGATGGGTGTCTCCAACGTGCCACTTCCACCCACACGTACCATCGGCGCGTCGAGACGATCGAACTGCACGTTGATGGCCAGCAGGATTTCACGGTCACTGGTGGCGCGACCCAACAGACGCGAGCCGGCGCCAGCCTCCAGTCGCCCATTGGCATGCACCCACCGGAGCACCGTCGACCCTTCACCCAACTGCACGTCGCGCTGACCCATGATGGCGCGGTAGCTGCTGTTGGCGCCGCCATGAAACGTGCGGCGCGCCAGACACTCCGATGCCACCACCAGTCCGGGCACCAGCGGCGTGTCATCCATGATCACGACGACATCGGTGATCGGCTCCCGACTGATCGACAGCGGTTGCATGGCGTTGTGCACGCGCACCATGCTGCCATCAGTGAGCTTGGGCGGTACCGATGTTCCAAGCAGTCCTTCCGACTTCATACGATCGGTAAATGACGTGGCAAAGTACGTCAGTTGCCCAGTGTCCTGTCCGACCGCATTGAGTGGCGACGCGTCTTTCGGACGAATCAGTTCGATGAGGGCGGGTACGAATGGAATCATGATCCACGCGATCGTACCCGTCAGCACCAAGGCAAACACCATTTCTGGCGCCATGTTACGCACCTCCCTTGGGCGCGCCATTGCCGTTGCCGTTGCCGTTGCCGTTGCCGTTTCCATTTCCGTTGCCGTTTCCTGCGCCCGCCGACGTCGCACGCTCGGTGCGGAAGCGTTCCGTTTTTTGCCACTCCACCGGACGCCCGCGGAACCACGATGCGCGCGAGAGTGATGCCCGCGCCACCGACAACGTGCTCACGAGAAAGCCGAGCAACAGAAACGGCAGCATACGAATGCGTTCTCGCGATCCGTCCAATCGACTGGCGGTGGCCACCTGAAAGAAGGCGGCAAAGTTGCCGACCGTGTTGAACGATGAAATCGCGAGCACCGTGAGTCGGCCCCACTCGGGTGGATACCCGGCGTAGAACAGCACGATGGTGCACACCCAACCCATCAGCAGTATGAGTGGAACGACAAACACACCAAGCAGCAGCACTCCATCGAGCACTTGCCACCACGGCAACGCGCGGCGATTGCTGATCAGCGCGGCCACGTAGCGCACGAGTGCCTGATTGTGCCCCTTGGCCCAACGTTTGATCTGCCGGGTGCGCGCTTCCCACGTTTCGGGGACTTCTTCGTAGCACTCCGAACGGTTCTGATACACGACATCCCAGCCGTTCATCACCAGGCGCACGGTGAGATCCGTGTCTTCGGCGAGAGAGTCGATGCGCCAGCCGCCGACTTGTTCGAGCGCAATACGGCGCACGCCACCAACGGTACCACCGTACTGCGGAATGAGACGCAGATTCATGCGCGCCTGCTGGTCCACTTGATAGCCGCCCGCGCGCTCGAGATCGAGCAGACGCGTGAGCAGCGACGCACCAACATTCAGTGGCACCACGCGGCCCATGACCGCGCCCACTTCGGCATCAAAAAACGGCGCCGCCAATTGCTTGAGCAGACGCGGACCCGGGATATAGTCCGCATCAAACACCATATAGATATCGCCGGTGTGCACGCTCATCGCTTCGGCAAGCGCCGCCGCTTTGCCCGGTGTGCCACCGTCGCGCAAATGCGGGAAGATGCGATCGGGATACGCGTCAGTGTACTCCTGCATGATCTCGCGTGTGTCGTCCTTGGAGCGATCATCGATCGGCACAATGCGCAGCCGCTCGGCCGGATAGTCCACCGACAGCAGGGCGTCGAGCGAGTCACGAATGACGCGCCCTTCGTTGTGCGCTGGCACAAAGACGGTCATCTGCGGCCAGTCGGCCTGGATGATGTCCACGTATGGCTGGCGATGCCGACCGAACAGCCGATTGAGCGTGAAGAAGTAGTGGCGGACGGTGTAGACGGCGAGCACGCCGATACAGATCCACAATCCGATATTCGCGAGCGTAATGATCACGAGGTCGGCCCGCCCTTGGCGCCACGGTCCGGTATCGTCGGCGTATTGGCGGGCGTCAGCGTGATGGCCCGTACGCCGGTTGGCGGCGTCATGCGCGGCGCACGATACGGCGGCACCGGTACCCGGCGATCCGTGGCGTCGAGTGAACTGGCGGAGCGCCAACTCATGCCCCAGCCGTAGAGCGCCACATACACAAACACGTCGAGCAGTACGCCAAATACCAGGAACAACACCGGCATCGTGAGCAGTGAACCGCGATAGATCACATACGCGTGCACCACCGCCTGCAGCGGCAGAAAGACGGCGAGATGGATCAGCAGCATGCTGGCCAGCAGCAGTTTCTGCGAGAGCGGGAAATCAAAAATGAAATACGTGGCCGCCACAAGCAGCGGTGCGAGCAGCAAAATCACCACGCCGCACACGAGCAGCCCGGCCACGTACTGCGACAGCGCGTAGGTAAACGGCGGATCCGCAAAACTGAACCACACCTGCGCGGTAAGCTGAATGACGGCGAGTGCGCGCAGAAAATACGCGAGCGGCGTGTATCGTCCGCGAAGCAGCATGCCGGAGATGGCGAGTGTCGCCACGAGTATCCACCCCGTGAGCATATCGCGTGCGGCCGGCCAGTGGGCTTCTGCGGTGTAGAAGGGAATGGCGACGCCCAGTGGTCCGATCTCCACCACACGAGTGGAGACGACACCCGGAATGCCCAGCGGCACACGGAGCGCGTCGAGGATCCAGCGCCACCCTTCCAGGAGCGAGTCGAGTCCGACAAATACCGTGAGTGAAAACATCAACGGCAAGACGAGCAGATCGACCAGCAACCAACGACTGACTTCGAGTCCGATCATCGCGCGATGTGGCGCGATGCGGCCGCCGCGGAATCCGCGGTCGCGCAGGACATCGATCCGACGTGATGGCCTACCAGTAACGCGCGACACCGAGGGTGACTCCGGAGCGTGTGTAGTAAGGATTGCGGTACCAATCGCCCTGCGCCGTCAGCGCGAGCGACGTGGTGACCTTTTCCCGCCAGGATAGCGAGAAATCGTTGGAATGAAAACGGGTGAGCGTGGTACCTGTTCGGACGATCTGCCAGCCTTCCGAACCACCGATCGCACGAACCGAGAACGATCGGCGTGGCGATGGCGTCCAGACCACGGTGGACGAAAGCCGATGCGACGTGATGTCTCCGGGGCGACTGACATTGTATCGTCCGCCGATCTCGATCATCACGGCGCGCGGCGCGTACCACGCGATCGATGCGATACCGGCGACATCGGACAACTCGGTCACCGACTTCACATACGAAAGCCCGCCAGTGACTTGCACGGCACGCGCGCTGCCGAGGCGAAGGCCCAGTGCGCCGTCCACACGTGCACGCGGCATGATGGGGGCGCCACTGCCCACGTTGACGCCAAGCATGTGGAAGACACGACCGGTCCAGTCGTGGCGATGGGTGACCCCAACTTGCGCGCCGCGTTCACGAAAGGCGTCGAGCGCGAGTGCATCGACGTACCACGTATCGTGTGCCAACGGTTGTACGACACGGGCGTATGCACCGCGCCAGTCGCCGTAGCCGTTGGTGACCGACTGCGCGAGTCCGTTGACTTCGAACCATCGACCGGGCAGCCCGCCCGCGAGTGGCGCTTGTGCGCCGGCGTCGCGGACGACGCCGAGCGCCGAGAGGCACAGCGCGGCGCCGATCGCCTGACGGAGCGGACTACGACGCATGCGCGAGGCGTTCCAAGGTGTCGGTGACTTGCGTGCGGTCGAGTCGGCGCGGCCCACTGCGTTCGTGCGGATGACGAAGCGAGGTGTCCACCACTTCTACAATCCGTTCTGCCGCGCGGCCATCACCAAAGGGATTCTCGCCGGATGTCCGACGTGTGTAGAGAGCGGCGTCATCGAGCAGGGCGGCCGTGCGGGCGAGAATCACTGTCGCGTCGGTACCCACCAGCTCACCAAAACCGGCCTCCACACACTCGGGGCGTTCGGTGGTGTCGCGGAGAATGAGAATGGGCTTTCGGAACGACGGCACCTCTTCCTGAATACCGCCAGAATCGGAGAGCACGAGGTACACGCGTCGCATCACTTCGAGCAGATCAGGATAGGGCAGTGGTTCAAGCAAATGAATGCGATCGTGATTGGCGAGGCGGCGATACACCACGTCGCGCACCTTGGGATTCAGGTGCACGGGAAACACGATTTCGACATCGTGCAAGCGTACGATCTTCTCCAGCGCGTCGCAGATTTCCTCGAGGTGTTCGCCCATCGACTCTCGGCGATGCACCGTGGTGAGAATGACGCGCCGCGTCTCCCACCCGACGCGATTGAGCGTCGGCGTTTCGAATGATGCACGCGGCTCCACCATGCGCAGCGCATCGACGACAGTGTTACCCGTGACGAAGATATCGCCTTCCGGAATGCCCTCGGAGACGAGATTCTTGCGCGCTTCCTGTGTTGGCGCGAAGTGGATGTTGGCCGTGCACGTGGCGATGCGTCGATTGACCTCTTCGGGAAACGGACTGCTCAGATCGAATGAGCGCAGTCCCGCTTCGATGTGACCGATCGGAATGCCCTGATAAAATGCGGCGAGCGCGGCCGCCGTCACCGTGGACGTATCACCTTGCACCAGCAGAAAGTCGGGCTTCCGCTCGAGAAAACACTCCGTGAGCGCTTGCAGCGCCCGCGAGGTGAAGACGCCGAGATTCTGCCCGTTCTGCATCAGTCCCAAGTCCACGTCGGGCGTGATGCCAAAGACGTCGAGCGCCTGTTTGAGCATCTCGCGATGCTGCGTCGTGGCGACCACCAGGGGGGTGAGGTTCGGATGGGAA
>JAGNMU010000498.1 GCA_017991005.1 Gemmatimonadaceae bacterium
CCGACGTGCTGTCGCCGGGACCCGCGCCAATGACCGTCACCGGCTTGCCAAGGAACATGTCGTCGCGCGTTTTCGACAGGTCATAGCCCATCGTGGTCACCTTGCCGATGGTCACCGCCGGGTCACTGGTGGCGATATCGGTGAACAGCACCATCAGCGGATGCACGTACGCGCCGCCGCGCACCGGGCGCCCGGCACGGCCCTGATACAGCGAATCGTTGCGAAACAACATCATCCGGGCGGTGCTATCGCCCGGGGCGATATCGATGCGGAGCAGGCCCGGCGCCTTGAGCGACTCAAACCAGATTTCGCTGCGCCCATCGGCAAACTGCGTTTCCTGCACGAACGTCAGCGTGCGATACGTCTTGCCATTCCACCGCGCATGCACGGCGCGGATGGCGCGTTCGCCGACCGACGATTGTGCGCCGGCCATGCCACGGCTGCCCGGCGCCGACATCAGCGAGGCGGCCAACAACGCAGCGACGACCGTACGATGCAGCACATGTGGCAACGGCATGACAGCTCCTGTTAGACGAGGGCTCGTGGTCGCGCGCCGTGCGGACCGAGCGGCAGGCGCACGCGGAGGTACGCAGACAGCATGTCCGTCAGATGGTCAACGAGATCGTCGTCGGTCAGTTGCACGCCGTCGCTCTGGGTTTCGTTGAACAGCACCACCGATTGCACGCTCGACTCGGTCATGGCCACCGCCATGCGAATCGCACGGTCCGTATCGGCGTGCGACCACTCCGCACGGCGCGCCTCGAGCAACAGTGTCAGTCGCTGACGCGCGGGCTCCTGCAACTGTGTGGCAAACGGCTTGAACTCCGGCGACGGTCGTCCGCGCAGGTACTGCAGCAGCGCCTTGAGCAGCTTGCGATTCTTGCGATAGTGCAACACCCGAGACTGCACCCAGCCGCGCAGGACGTCCATGGTTGGGCGCCCCTCCCACATCGCATCGGAGAACGCACGCTCGAACGCCACCCGCCCACGCTTGAAAAACCGCTCGAACCAGAACAACAACAGCGCATCTTTGTCCGGAAAGCGACCGTAGAACGTCCCGACCGCCACTCCCGCCCGCTCGCAAATCTCGGCGACCGTGGCCTGCGCGATGCCTACTTCGGTGAACACGTGCTCCGCCGCGGCAAGCAAAGCTTCCTGCGTTTCGCGACTTCTCGCCTGCTGCGGAGGCGTGGGGGTGGACACGCGCGTTTTGTGCATTCTATTCTAGTCGGAGGATCCGAATGCTTGTTCGGATTCAAATTGTCGTGGCTCTACCGGACGCGTCAAGCGGTCAGTGACAAGCCGGGTGAATCAGGGCCGAGTGGTGTTCGTCACCGTTCTCCTCTTTCCGTTACCGTCCCGGCATGATCGCGCCCATGAGTGTACTGCTGCTCACGTACCTGTTCGTGCTCCTGCCCTGGGGCGTCTACAAGAGCGTGCGGATGGAGGAGGCGCAGCGCGCGTCGCGCAAAGCGGCGCAGGACGCGGGACGTACCACCGTCATCAAACCGATGACGCCGGCGCGCATCTACGTGAACACGCTCATCAACATGGGGCTGCTGTTGGTGCTGGCCTACCTTGCTGCGCGTCAAGCCGGTGTAGACCTCTGGCGCGTTCCCCGGTTCGGTATGCGCGAGTGGATCGCCTGCGTCGTGTGGTTCGTGGCAAGTGTGTTGGTCAGCCTGCTGGGCCGCGCCTGGCGTAAGGACGCCGAGCTGCGTGAGATGCCGATGGTCGATCTGGTCCCGCGTTCACGAAATGACTGGCTGGCGTTCATCGCCGTGGCGATCGCCGCCGGCATCTGTGAAGAGGCGGCGTACCGCGGGATGGGTTTCGACGCAGTGCGTCAATGGATTTCCCTGGTGCCCGGTGCCGCGCCGTTGGCCGTCCCCGTGGCGACGGTCCTCCTCGCCGCCGCCTTCGCGTTTACACATCTGGTGCAGGGGAACAAGGGCGCGATCGTGGTTTTCGTGATGGCGCTGCTGACGCAGGCGCTGGTCCTGTACACGGGCACCCTCATCGGGGCGATGGTCGGTCATGCACTGTTGGATATCGTCACGGCATACCGATCGCGGCAGTTGGTACGACGACTGGAAGCCACGGCGATCGAGGCGTAGCTTCGTGCGATTGCCGCAGACCGAATCAGGCACTTTTCAGAGAGGCAGGCCATGAGCCGCATTTGGAGCCGAGCAGTCGGCGCACTCATCACATGCACGGTTTTCACACCGGCGATCGCGCTTGCGCAGTCCTCGGGCGCGAAGCGGCCCATGACGTGGATGGACCAGCAACGGATGCGCAATGCGGGAGGCGCTGCCGTCTCGCCGGATGGCCGGTGGGTGCTGTACACACTGACGACGCCTGATTGGAAAGACGCGAAAACCCAGTCGGACGTCTTTCTGGTCTCGGCCGAGCGCGGCTTGCCAAGCACGCGCCAGCTCACGTATACGCGCGACAAGAATGAGAGCGCGCCGCGATGGCTGCCCGGCGGTCAGGCCTTTGTGTTTGCGTCCAACCGCGAAGCACCGGCTGCGCAGGGTGCGCAGCAGCAACTCTTTGTGATGCGACCGGACGGCGGCGAAGCACGCCGGATCACCGATGCGCGCGACGGGGTGTCCACCTTTGCGATCGGCAGCGACGGCACGTGGCTGGTGTACCGCAGTGGAAAGTCCGATGAAGAGCAGCTCTACGGCGTCGCCATTCGCGATATCGTCGCCGGTGTGCCGCTGGATTCACTCAAGCCCGTCACGCTGACCAAACACCCGACGGGTGTTGGGACATGGCGTATGAGTCCCGATGCGAAGCGTGTGTATTTCATCACCGCCGACTCGGTCGACAAGGACGAAAAGGCCCGCATCGAAAAGAAGTTCACCGTGAACGTGCGCAATGCCGAGGCGCCGGTGGCGTCGCTCTGGTCGGTGACCATGCCGGCCACGACCGGACTCCCCGCGCCCGCGACACGCCTGACGCGTGACACGACCTACGCGGTGACGGGCTTCAGTCTCTCCGAAGACGGTCGCTATGTTGGCTTTACCGGTGTCGCGAACGATCGGTACAAGCGCAATGTCACCGAACAAGGCATCTATGGCGATCTGTATCTGCTGAACGTGCAGTCCGGCGCGATCGAGCGTCTCACCAGCAACGCCGAAACCAGCGAAAGCGCCCTGAGTTTTTCGCCCGATGGTCAGTGGATGGCGTTCTCCGCGTCCGACGACATGACGGCGTACAACATGAAAAATGCGCGTGTCTATCTCCGCGCGGTCGCTGACAAGGGTGGCGCGTGGCGTAAGCTCGGCGATCTGGACGGTGATGTGACGGTCGGCTGGTGGTCGCGAGACAGCAAGACGATCTTTTTCAATGATGGATGGCGCGCAACCACGCAGCTGTTTGCACTCGATGTGACCAGCGGAAAGGCGCGCCCGATCACCAACGTGAAGGCAGCGCTGTCGGTGAGCGAGGACGCCGATACCCGCCGCCTCCTTCTCAACTACTC
>JAGNMU010000499.1 GCA_017991005.1 Gemmatimonadaceae bacterium
GTCTGGGCACGATCCCGCGCGTACCATCGCCGGACCTCGCGGTACCGCGCTGTCTTGTCGAGTGCGTGCCCCTCCGAGCGCACCCAGGACTTGAGTGGCGCAGGCCGCGGGCCCCACCAGCCGACTTCGTGGTACGCCTCGTCGAGCACCATCACGATGGGGATGGATCGCGTGCCGCCGGTGAGGTGCGCGTCCATCAGATCCGGGTTCTCGTCTCGCGTGAGGATCCGCAGATCCAGCGTGGCAGACGCACCAGCCAGCGCCGCGAGCGCCGGGATCGTGTTGACGGCGTCGCCGCACCAGTCCTCGAGCAGCACCAGCAGGTGCCGGCGCGCCAACAGGCGATTGACACGCGCCACCAGGTCCGCGTCGGGCGCTGCGCGCTTGGCGAACGTCGCCCACAGCTCGTGATTTGCCGCCGCCTGCGCGACGAATTGGTCCAGCGTCAGCGCGCCGTTGTAGCGCGCCTCAAGTGTCAGGTCCTTCATGAGGGAATCTCCGTGGCCGCGCCGACCCGTGGTCGGTTAGCGGCTGTGCTTGAACATGAGGTCGACCAGCTCGTCGTACATCGACTCCGCCGCAGCGTCTGTCGACTGCATCGCCGAGCTGGCGCAGTGCTTCAAATGGTTGCGCATGAGTTCCCGCGACACGCTGCGCAGCGCCTCGTGTACCGACGAGATCTGCGTCATGATGTCCGCGCAGTAGCGGTCGTCGTCCACCATCTTCTGGAGGCCGCGCACTTGACCCTCGATGCGGCGGAGGCGCTTGATGTTGCGCTCCTTCACCGCGCCGTCGACGGCAACGGCCTTCCGCCCCTCCACGGCCGCGTCGCCGTGGGCACTGCACCCGCTGCTCGCGGCCGATGTGTTGAGCGTGGCATCCCATGTCGCATCGGACGCGTCGTCGGTCTGGTCGTGCGAGGTGGTGTGGCGGCTCTGGTTCGGGGTCATCGAGGTGCTCCAGGATCAGGTAGTGTGACGCAGTGCTCGTGAATGCTGCCTCGGGCGCGTGCTACGATGCGCGATGCGTGATGCGGTGCTGCTAGGCCGTCGTCGCGGCGAATCGCCGAAGGCGCAGGCTGTTCATGACAACGCTGACGCTGCTGAACGCCATCGCCGCGCTCGCGAGGATAGGGCTCAACAACAGGCCGGTGATCGGGAACAGCAGGCCGGCCGCGACGGGAATGCCGACGACGTTGTAGGCAAAAGCCCAGAAGAGGTTCTGCTTCATCGTGCGCATCGTGCGCCGCGAGAGTCGGATCGCGTCCACGACGCTGGCGAGATCACCGCGCATGAGTGCGATATCGGCCGCTTCGACCGCGATGTCGGTGCCGCTACCCATCGCGATGCCAATGTCGGCTTTCGCCAACGCTGGGGCGTCGTTGATGCCGTCACCGACCATGGCGACCACCCGCCCGCCAGCCTGCAGGCGCTCAATCTCCGCCACCTTGCCGGCCGGCAGCACGCCGGCGACCACGCGGCCGATGCCGGCGTCCCGCGCGACTGCATCCGCGGTGCGCTGGTTGTCGCCCGTGAGCATTACCACGTCGAGGCCAAGACGCTGCATCCGCTGGATCGCCGCGCGAGACGTCGCGCGAATCGGGTCTGCGACGGCCACCACACCCGCGAGCGCACCGTCGACCGCGACGTACATCGCCGTCTTGCCTTCGTCGGCGAGGCGATGGGCAACAGCGCGCAGGGGCGAGACGTCGACGGCGAAGTCCTGCAGCAAGGCTTCGTTTCCGACGGCCAGCGCGCGTCCCAGCACCACCCCTGTGGCCCCACGCCCCGTGTAGGATGCGAAGGCTTCCGGAGTCTCGACGGTGAGCCCCCGGCCGCGGGCATGGCGAACGAGCGCATCGGCCAGCGGATGCTCACTCATCGTCTCGAGTGACGCGACGAGCGAGAGCAACGCGTCGCTCGCCATCGGGCTGTCCTGTACGACCTCGACGTCCGTCACCGTTGGCCGTCCTTCGGTCACCGTGCCGGTCTTGTCGAGCACGACCGTCGTAATGTCGCCGGCACGCTGCAGCGCCTCCCCACCCTTGATCAACACGCCGAGCTCCGCACCCTTGCCCGTCGAGACCATCACGGCGGTGGGGACGGCCAAGCCCATGGCACAGGGGCACGCGATGATCAGCACGGCCACGGCCGCCGCGAACGCCCGGACGGTCGCTTCGCCCACGCCGCCGCCCGTCGCGTGCACCGCCACAAACCACGCGGCGAACGTCGCCACGGCGAGCGAGACCACGACCGGAACGAAGATCGCGCTGATGCGATCCGCCAGGCGCTGGATCGGGGCGCGCGATCCCTGCGCATCGCGCATCAGCTTCACGATCTGCGCCAGGACACTCGTTTCGCCAAGCGTCGTGGCGCGGTACCGGAATGCCCCCGTGCGATTGATCGTCCCGCCGATCACGCGATCACCTGTGCGCTTCGTGACGGGCAGTGACTCGCCGGTCAGCATACTCTCGTCCACCGCGCTCTCTCCGCTGACGATCTCCCCGTCCACCGGCACGCGCTCTCCGGGCCGCACGAGGATCATGTCGTCCGCGCGCACGCTGTCGACCGGCACGTCCTGCTCCGCCTCATCGCGCAGCACACGCGCCGTCTTCGGCTGCAGGTTCGCCAGTGCGCGGAGCGCGGTCGACGTCTCGCGCTTGGCGCGCGCCTCGAAGGCATTCCCGGTGAGGATGAGCGCGATGATGATGATCACCGCCTCGTAGTACACGTCGGGCGCTACCCCATGGCGCACGAAGAAGCTCGGTGCGACCGTGGCGACCACCGAGTACACGAACGCCGCGCCCGTGCCCACGGCGACGAGCGTGTTCATGTCGGCGGAGTGATGGCGAAAGGCAGCCCACGCCCGCGTGTAGAAGTGCCGGCCCGCCCACGTCATGACGCCGAGCGTCACGAGGAGCAGCCCCCATGAGAGGACCGAAGCCGGAATGGCGTAGAGCCATGGCAGCACGCTCCGCAGGCCCGGCGTCATGTGCTCCATTGCCCACCCCATGAACGGGTCGGCCACGGGCCCATTGTGTCCTGCATCCATTGCACCCATAAGGGGCATACTGAGCAGCATCGCCAGGACGCCCGCGATGGCGCTCGCCCACGCTTTCGCGCGCAGCTCCCGAAACTCCTCCGCCGTCGCGGCGTCGCGCGCAGCTTGCTCCTCGAAGGCGGTGCGATCCGCACGAGGCAACTCCGCGCCATAACCGGTCGCGCGAATCCGCTCGACCAGCGCGTCCGGCGTGATCGCCGACGCGTCGTACGCAATCGTGGCATTGCCCATCATCAGATTCACCGAGGCGTCGACGACGCCCGGTGTCTTGCTCAACGTCCGCTGAACGCGACCCTGGCAGGCGGCGCACGTCATGCCCGTCACCGGGATGACGACCTGCTCCGCCGATGGCGGAGGCGCGGCGGGCCGCGGGTGCGTGATATTCGCGGTGGTCATGGTTCGTATCCTCGCGCGGGGGGAACTAC
>JAGNMU010000500.1 GCA_017991005.1 Gemmatimonadaceae bacterium
CCCGACTGCCGGTTCTCCGGCTTCTCAGCTACACCGGGCGGCGCAGAGTACGGCAGCCGTGACGACGAGTCGAGTGTTCCGACCACACTCGCAATCACATATCCGCCCGTGAGCGCGGCAGAGTCGCCGGCCACACCGCTCAACGGACGATCGGCGCGCTTGAGCCAAGGTGCCCCCACGAGCTTGAGACGCGCCAACGCCACCCGAATGAAATCGTCGTCGCCGGAATTCGCGCTCGACACCATTGTCATGCGCATCGCGCGCATGCGGCGTTCGTTGGGATTGTTCAGCTCTTCCAGCGGCGCGCGCCAATTGAGCCGGATCTGCACCCAGCAGACGGTATCGGAGACGATACCGGTATCGGTCGAGTCGATCTGCCGCGAACAACTGCCCGTTCGCGTCCAGTTCCGCTTGTCGCTCAAGTCGATGGCGAAGCGACGGATCTGTTCGTTGTCGGCCGCACTCGATGGCAGGTTGAGCTGCCCGTCGAGATCGATGTCCTCCTCGTCCAACCGGTTGTTGCGCACGGTGCACACCGCCCGACTGTCACCGAGCACCTGCGTGATGTTCACCGACTGCGTACAGAGCGGCACCTTGTTGAGCGTCTGCGTGATCGTGGGCGACTTGGTTTGATCCACCACGACGATGGTATCGGCCACATCACCGGCGATGCCCTTGTCGTTTTCCACCGCGTTGAACGCCCGGGAGAACGCGTCGCGCTCAGAGTCGAAGCGATCGAAGCCGACCAACCGTTTGCCGCGGTAGGTGGAGTCTGGTAGCAGTCCCGTGCGGACCGGTGGTTTGATGGTGAGTGTTTCGGGCGCAAACGTGAGACTGTTTTCGCTGATCTCACCGAAGTCGAAGATGAGCGTGGGGTTGAGCTGCAGCCGGTTGTCCTGCGCACGCACCAGCACGTAGAACTCGATGTTCTCGATGCGCGACAGGTCGGCGCCGCTGGGATTGAGCACCGTGCGCACCGAGCGCCACCGCTGGCCCGTTGGGGTGGTGCCCATCATCGAGTTGTCACCAATCGTCCACGCAAAGCGGCGGCGATTGGAGCCCGGCTCGAAATCGAAAATGCCACCGGTCTTGAGCGGGTACAACGTCATCCACAGCAGTTGCTCGGCGGCTTGCACCCCGCCGCCGGCAAACGTCACCGACGGATCGATCTGATTGAGCGTGAAGGTCCGGGCGTTGCCGGCCGCATCGACCCCGATGTTCTGATAGGCCAACGTCGACGCACGATTGAGGGCCAGCGTGTTTCCGCCGATGAGGCCCGGCAGTGCCCCACCCTGCGCGGGACGCGAACTGTAGTACCACGCCCCTTCGGTGAGTGAGATGCCCAGTCCTGCATCGCCTTCAAATGATTCGATGTACGCCTGACCCGCCGAGTTGGGCTGTGGTTTGCTCATCGCGAATTCGCCCTGCATGGCCAGCCGCGAGCGCGTGTTGCGCGAGCCACCGAAGGGCAGCTTCTGCACAAGACTGCTCAGCAGCGTGGCATCCCACGACATGTTGCCCGTCACACCTGCCACCAGCGAGCCGTTGGGTTCGAATCCAAGCGGTGGGCGATTGTACCCTGATGTCTGCCGCTGCGAGATCGCGGTGAATGAGAACTGTCCGTTCTCCATCGGGAATTGCGACGCGAACCCCATGATGGTCACCGGCGCCGACGCGAAGAGCGGATTTTCTTCGTAGCGAACGGTGACCTGACGCGGACGCGGAAAGAGCGTATCGCCGCGCGCAAACGTGATGGTCCCGAGCGCGTATTCGACGGTGTAGTCCTTGTCGCGGGTGAGCAGCTGTCCGTCAATGGACACGCGCTCGGAATTCTGCCGCACCTGCGCGCTTGCCAGACGGATGCTGTACTGCGACGGCCCGCCTTCGGACTGATAGCGCGCGATCATGCGGTAGATCGTCTGTGGGCGTTGCGCGGAATACAGGTACTCGTTGGGATAGCGATACAACGTGTCGTTGGCCGGATTGGCGAGCGGCTGCGCGAGACCGGCCCGCGCGAACGGCTGCACCGACGGAAAAAACACGAAATAGTCGCGGATCAGTTTGTCGCGTCCCCCGCTGCCGGCAGAGAAGTTGTTGTCGTTGGGACGTGGCCAGACTCGGTTTTCGACGTCGAACGCGGTCGGGTTGGTGACCTGCGACAGGCCGAACAGCTGCAAGTACGTTTCGCCGCGCGACGTATCGAACGGCTTTTCCTGATCGCCTGAGATGCCGGTGACAAGTTTGAGAGAAATGGTTTCGCGCTGCAGATCTTCGCCGCCCAGGCGATACACCGACTTGATTTCGCGCTCGAAATACCTGCTGTTGCTCGGCTGCAGCTCCGGCTCCCACAGCAGGTTGGCAAATTGCGGCGCCGCGGTGAACTCGATATCGGGCGTGCCGCCGGTATTGATGTTGCGGCCCGGCGCGCCGTTCACGTTCACTTCGTAGGCAATGGCGAGACGTTCACCATTGGCCTGCACCGGTCGCACCATCGCAATCCACAACCCCGAGGGATCGAGATAGTAGTCGACATTTTCGCGTAGCAGCTCGTACACCTGGCGGGCGGGATTGCGCGCGCCGCGCACCGAGAATTGCGGTCCTCGCGGATTCTGGTTGGACGCCCCGATGAGTTGCCGGTACACGTACACGCGTACTGGGCGAATCGAATCGGGCAGCGCCTGCGCCAGTTGCTGCATCTGCGTGCGGTTGAGCAGATCGACATTGGGATAACCGCGCAACTGCCGGGGATCGACCGTGAAGAAGAACTTGCGCACTTCCACCTGAATGTCGTCGACCGGCCGCTCCACCTGCTGCTGCGTCAGCTCACCGACGGTGAAGACATTGTCCTTGGAGACGTTGCCTTTCTGCTGCGCGAAGATGGAGGTGAAGCGCATCGGCCCCACCTGTCCCGTGGCCTGAATGCCGTAGTTGCCCGCCGGAATACCCGACGTGAGAAAGCGGGACGCCGGCGCCTGAAAGCTGACGTTGCCGACCTCGAGGCGCTGCAGCATCTCGTCCGTCTTGCCTTCGTAGTAGACGGAGATGTTGTTGGAGGCGTCGAACTCGCGTTGGGATTCGTAGTCGACATTCAGATGCACGCGGCTGGCAACAACACCGCCCGTGCGGAGACTGAACTGAAAGTCGAAGGCGGGCTGATACGAGCCGGTACAGTTGTTGCCGGCCACGGTGAGCTGCGCGCTGGTGCAATTGAGATTGCGCGTGCGTGCCAGTTTGGACTCCAGCCGGGAATCCAGATTGATGCCGAGATCGGAGACGCTGCTGAGAAAATCGGGCCCACCAAGCTGTCCGCGCGTCTCCGCGCCGGTCCGCGTGGAGGGGACGAGTGGTACGAGCGCCCCTGGCGTTGGACCGCTGTCCACTGGTTGCCGCCGGGCCTGGGCCAGTGAATCGCGAATATCCAGCAGGAGCGGCGCCTGCACGACGGTCCGCCAGCGCTCAACCTCGCGTCGGCGATTGCGG
>JAGNMU010000077.1:0-2813 GCA_017991005.1 Gemmatimonadaceae bacterium
GGCGCTCTGCGAGATCTACCTCGTCGAGGGCGACTCGGCCGGCGGCTCGGCCAAGCAAGGCCGCAAACGTGATTTTCAGGCGATTCTGCCGCTGCGCGGCAAGATCATCAACGTGGAAAAGGCGCGCATCGACAAGGTGTTGTCGAACGAAGAAATCCGGACGATCATCACGGCCATCGGCGCCGGCATCCGCGAAGACTTCGACATTCAGAAAACGCGCTACCACAAGATCATCATCATGACGGACGCCGACGTCGACGGCGCGCACATCCGGACGTTGCTGTTGACGTTCTTCTTCCGGCAGATGCCGGAGCTCATCGACGCGGGCTACATGTACATCGCGCAGCCGCCACTCTACCGTGTCGCCAAAGGCAAGGAAGAGTTTTACGCGTACACCGAGAAGGAGCGCGACGCGTACGCCGAGCGTCTTGGTGGCGAGGGCAAGACCAACATCAACGTCCAGCGGTACAAGGGTCTGGGTGAAATGAACCCGGACCAGTTGTGGAAGACGACGATGGATCCGGAGACGCGCACGATGCTGCGCGTCACGATGGAAGACGCCGTGCTGGCCGATCAGACGTTCCAGACGCTGATGGGCGACGAAGTGGAACCGCGGCGGGTGTTTATCGAGGCCAACGCGCGGTTTGTGTCGAATTTGGATATCTGAGTGTTTGGGCGCAGCGACTGACTTGAGACGCAGGGACGGAGAGACGTGGGACGATGACCGGTACTGCCGAGACTCAAGACGGTTGACGGAGATGGAGATCAACAGAAGACGCCAACCGCGTTCGCGGTTGGCGTCTTCTGTTTGTCGGCTGTCCCGAGTCCCGAGTCGCATTCGGGTCAGCAGTCTCACAGTCGCGTGTCTCGCATCTCACGTCTGTTCAAAGCCGCCCCAGACCATTTTCCCCGATCTCACCGCGCAAATGGCGAACTCCACTTCGGGTTGGCGATGAACGGGTCGTCGGTGAGCGTCCGCAGGAACGCCACCAGTTGATTGCGTTGTGCCTGGCTGAGTCCGAGGCGCTGCGGCTGTCCGCCCGGCCCACGCAGTCGATTGTCCAGCCCCGGATTGATCTGGATGCCGGCGTTGTAGAAGTCGACCACCTCCTCGAGCATGCGGAAGCGGCCATCGTGCATGTAGGGCGGCCGCACGGCAATGTTCTTGAGCGACGGGGCCTTGAACCGGCCGTTGCCGGCGCCGATGTCAGTGATGCTGGCGTCGAGACCCGTGTTGTGCACGTCGTCGCTGATGAACGCGTTGGTGCCGTGACAGCGCGCGCAGCCCGCTGGACCGTTGTAGAGATTCTGCCCGGCCAGTTCGTCAGGGGTGAACACGGCGGCGAAGTTGGGCGCCGCGTTGCCGACGAATGCCTGATCGAAACGAGACGACGCCGACACCATCGACCGAACAAACTGCGCCAGCGCACGGGAGACACGATCGGTGGTGATATCTGCGCTGCCGAACGCGGCCTGAAAGAGTGCGGGATAATACGATGACGCACTCAGTTTGTTGACGAGCGCCGGGAGCGAGAGCCCCATTTCTGTTGGGTCCTGGATCGGCTGCAGCACCTGCGCTTCGAGCGTGGCCGCGCGTTCGTCCCAGAAGAACCGGCCTCGCTGATAGAAGCGCGCATTGGCCAGCGCCATGCTGTGGCGCCCGGTGAGGCCGCCAGCAAACCCGCGGCTGAGTCGTGCCGTGTCGCTGAAGGCGAACTGCTGTTGATGGCACGACGCGCAGGCAACGCGATCGTTCGTGGAGAGCCGGCGATCGTAGAAGAGGACGCGACCGAGTGTCGCACCGGCGTTGGTTGTCGGATTGGTGGCCGGCGTGTTGTCAGCGGCAAGCGCGGAGCCCCCCGGCGCGTTGGCGGCGCCAAAGAAGATCGGAAGCGGCGACGTGGCGTCGGAGTAGCTGAAGGCGGTCACCGGCAACACGGGTGACACCAGGTCGTTGGCGAAGAGCACCACCGGAAACGCATTGGACGCGACATTGCCGCTCGCGTCGGATGCCACAACGGTGGCGGTCACGACGGCCGACTGTGTTGGCACACCGGTGATGACGCCGTTCGCAGCCGAGAGTCCGAAGGCGGCCGGTGCGAACGACACGGTGTACGTGAGTGTTGCGCCGCTGCCGCTCGAGAAGGTCGAGCCACTTTTTGTGGCGTCGTACGTGAACGGTTGGCCAACCGTCGCGCCCTGCGGCAGATTCGCCGATGCGAGCACAATCGGCGCCGCACCCTGCACCACGATGTTGAAGGCGTGTGTCGCGCTCCGCCCCGTGGCGTCGGTGGCGGTGATCGTCACCACGATCGTGCCGGGCGCGAGCGGCGCGCCCGTGATGCGTCCGAGTGAGGCGGTCAACCCGCACACCGCGGGTGAGAAACTCACCGTGTACGTCAGTCCAGTTCCGCGCGGATCGCTGAACGTGCTGTTGTTGCGCGTCGGATCAAAACTGAACGAGGCTCCGGCGATGGCGGTCTGCGCGACAACGGGCGTGATCACCGATACCGGATCGGTGTTGGCCGGCGTCACCGATGTCGGCGGAGCGGATGGCTCGTTGGCATCGCCACACGCGGCCACACCAAGCAAGGCCGCGCAGAGGATGAAGCGGTGCGTGAAGTGCCGCCGTGATGTTGACATGGCCGGAAGGGTGCGGGTGCAGAATGCGATTGCAGAATGCGAATGCAGAATGCGAATGCAAAAGGCTGGTGCGCGATGTGGCATCAACAGCCGTTCGTGATCAGGGACACATCATTTCGTGTTGTCCCTATCTCACGCGGTCGATCCGCAAACAAAAAACGCGGCGACCG
>JAGNMU010000077.1:2913-12934 GCA_017991005.1 Gemmatimonadaceae bacterium
TGCAGAATGCGAATGCAAAAGGCTGGTGCGCGATGTGGCATCAACAGCCGTTCGTGATCAGGGACACATCATTTCGTGTTGTCCCTATCTCACGCGGTCGATCCGCAAACAAAAAACGCGGCGACCGTTCGTGGTCACCGCGTTTATCGACGCCCCGTGGTGGGGCAATGGCGCCGAACGTTTACGGCGTTTGACGCTGCCCCTTGGCTTCACGCGACAGCTGGATCGCAAAGTTCGTCGCGACCGTGATGAGCGCGGTGAACAGCACCGTGAAGGCGATGTAGCAGACCATCGTCACGGTGGGCTCCATGCCGCCGTCGGGTGACGGTGTGACCACCTTCATGAGCAGCGCATAGAGTCCGAGCATTGGCAGCACGGCTGCGAAGGCAAGGATGCTGAAGAGGCGGGCAGTGCTGGGAGCGAGCATCGGCAGGAACTCGGGTCGATGATTCGAGTGAAACCGGAACGAACTGAGAAGCTATTGGGGTCGCGGCGGCGCGTCTACTCCTCCCAGAGCTCCACGCCGGCCTCGGTGACCCGGTGGGAGATCAGCGGCAGGGGCGGCTCGGCGTCGTCGGCGATCGCAATGGCGCGGGCCAGGACCGACAGGCCCTCGGCGATTCCGGCGCGGTCTCGGGCGAAGATCGTGCCGAGCGGTTCCCCGGCCCACACGATGTCTCCGGGACGCGCCGTGATGACGAAACCGACCGTCGGGTCCACCACATCTTCGACGCGGGAACGCCCGCCACCCAGGGCCGTGATACCGCGGCCCACGGTGCGCGGCTCGACGGTGGCCACGACGCCGTCCCGTGGTGCCAGAAACAGCTCGCACTCGGCGGCCTGCGGCAGCAGCCCCGGATCGTCGACCACGCGCGGATCACCGCCCTGTGCCTCGATGATCTCTTGAAATTTGCGGGCGGCCTTGCCGCTCGAAATGGAGACTTCCATCCGCCGGCGGGCGTCGTCTCGATCGCTGGCCACGCCGCCCAGCAGCAGCATCTCCGCGCCCAGCGCGTAGGTGACTTTCATGAGATCGGGTGGCCCTTCGCCACGCAGTGCCATGATCGACTCTTCCACCTCGAGCGCGTTGCCGCACGCGCGGCCCAGCGGGCGGTCCATCGCAGTGAGAAGCGCCACCACGGGGCAGCCGTGATCAGCGCCCAGTTCGATCATGGTACGCGCGAGACTGAGCCCGCGATCGAGTTCGGGCAGGAACGCGCCGGACCCGCGTTTCACGTCGAGCACCAAGCCGGTCAGCCCTTCGGCCAGTTTCTTCGACATGATGCTCGCACTGATGAGCGGAATGCTCTCCACCGTCGCCGTGGCATCGCGCAGCGCATATAGACGTCGATCGGCAGGCGCAATCTCATCTGTCTGCCCGATCAGCGCGCACCCGATGCGCTCCAGCAACTCGGTCGCGCGCGCCAGTGACAAGTCGCTGCGAAAACCGGGGATCGAATCGAGCTTGTCGAGCGTACCACCGGTGTGACCCAACCCACGACCAGACATCATCGGCACCGCGACGCCAAGGGACGCGACGAGCGGTGCCAGAATCAACGAGACTTTGTCTCCCACACCGCCGGTCGAGTGTTTGTCGACGCGTTGCGCTGGCAGGTGCGACAGGTCGAGCATGGCACCGCTGTGCAGCATCGCATCGGTGAGCGCGACCGTTTCGGCGCGGTCAAGACCCTGAAAGAAGATGGCCATGGCGAGCGCCGCCATCTGGTAGTCCGGTACGCCGTCCGCGGCATACGCGTTCATCAGCTGGCGCCACTCATCGGGCGCGATCCGGCCACCGTCGCGCTTCCGTTCGATCAGCGCGCGTGCGAGCATAGTGTATGCATGATGCTGCCAACCTATCACGCGCACGGGTCGCGCGCACGGAGTTGTTCGTCCGACGCGCGCGGCGCTGCTGCACTGGGAGCGGCCCTGTGAGGGCGCTCGTCCTACTCGCCTTGTGCGCGCGTGTCGCGTCGGCGCAACCGTCGGCCGACCTCGTCATGGCCGGCGATCGCGAGAGCGCGGCGCGGAGGCCGGCGCAAGCGCTGCCGCTCTTTGAGCGTGCGGTCGCGGCGGATCCGCGCAACTACACGGCACTGTGGAAAGCATCACGCGAGCTGGTGGACCTTGGCGAGTTCGAGGCGAATGCTACCACGCGCTCCGGGTATTACTCACGTGCGATGGACTATGCCAAGCGCGCGATTGCCGTGAATCCCAACGACGCCGAAGGGCATTTTCATCTGGCGCGCGCGATCGGCCGGACGGCGTTGTCGGTAGGCCCGAAAGAGCGCGTCAAATTCGGTATCGAAGTGCGTGAGCAAGCCATGCGGGCACTCGAGCTCGCCCCCCGTCATCCCGGCGCGCTGCACGTGATGGGCGTCTGGCATGCGGAGATCATGCGATTGGGCGGATTGACGCGTATGGTCGCCAAGACTTTTCTTGGCGGTAAGGTTTTCAACACCGCCAGTTGGGCCGAGGCGACCCGGTACATGGAGGCTTCAGTTGCGGTCGAGCCGTTGCGGCTTGTGCATCGCCTTGACCTGGCGCGTGTGTATCGCGACAGCGGCCGCCCATCCGACGCGCGCGCGGCGTACCAGGCCGCCATCGGCTCGCCGCTGACCGATCCCAATGACGAGTTGTACCGCAGCGAAGCGACCGCCGAGCTGGCCAAGCTGCGGAACTGACTGCCTCGTGAAAACAGAACGGTGGGCGACGCATGCGTCGCCCACCGTGTCACATCGGCCCTCGGTTGGGATGACCGAGAGGTTCAGAGGTTGTTGAGGACTTCGCGACCGCGGCGCATCCCCTGCTTGGCGTACCGACGCGCCACCCGTTCCCCGTTGTCGCGCAGTTCCTCGAACCGCTCGGATCCCTCGCGATAGGCGCGACGGGCTTTCTTTCGCAACGCGGCCCGTGTGTCCTCGCCACTGGCTGGCGCCAACAGCAACGCTGCCCCTGCCCCAATCATCGCGCCGACCAGCAGCCCCAGTCCGAAGCCGCGCGCCGAGCCATCGTCATCATGCGAAGAACCAAACATGTCCCCTCCGATGCGTGAAGTTGGCAGTAGTTTATCGGCTATGAGTGCCGCCTCGACCACCGCCGCAAAGCGGGCCGCCGAGTTGCGAGAGCAGCTTGGCCGGGCCCAATACGAGTACTACGTACTCGATCATCCAACCTTGTCGGACACGGAATACGACCATCTGTTCCGTGAACTGCAGGCTTTGGAAACCGCACATCCTGAGCTATGCACTCCGGATTCACCGACCCAGCGGGTGGGTGCGCCGGTGCAGTCGGCATTCGGGTCGCATCGGCATCTCGTGCGCATGCTCTCACTGGATAATGCGTTCGATGACGACGAACTGCGAGCCTTTGAACAGTCGATCGAACGGATCGTGGGTGATCATGCGCGGCGCAGTGGCTACACCGTCGAACTCAAGATCGACGGTGCCGCGATTGCGCTGACCTACGAAGACGGCATGCTGGTGACGGCCGCCACACGCGGCGACGGGACAGTCGGTGAAAATGTCACGGTGAACATCCGGACGGTCAAAGCGATTCCTTTGCGCCTGTTGGGTTCGCAGCATCCGGCCCGGATGGAAATCCGTGGCGAGCTCTACCTGCCGTTTGCGGGCTTCGAACAGATGAACGAAGCGCGCATTGCGGCGGGTGAACCGGTGTTCGTCAATCCGCGCAACGCGGCTGCGGGCTCACTGCGCCAGCTCGATCCCGCCATCACGGCCTCCCGGCCGCTGCACTTTTTCGGATACGCGGCGGTGTTGCCCGACGGCAGTGCGCCGGCCGCCTCACAGTGGGAGCTGCTCGATCTCCTGGCGTCATGGGGCATTCCCGTTGCGCCGCACCGGCAACAGTGCGCCACCATCGACGAGGTGGCAACGTGGGCGCACACCGTCGAGCACAAGACACGTGCTGAACTTGGATTTGCGATTGACGGCGGCGTGGTGAAGGTGAACGACATGGCACTGCAGGACGAGTTGGGCATTCGCAGTGACCGCACGCCGCGGTGGGCGATTGCGCGCAAGTTCGCACCGGACATGGCGGAGACGACTTTGATCCGCATCGATGTGAATGTCGGACGCACAGGGGTGCTGACGCCGTTTGCCGTGCTCGAGCCGGTCGACGTCGGGGGCGCCACGGTGACGTACGCGTCGTTGCACAACGCCGACCAGATCGCCAAGAAGGATCTGCGCGATGGCGATCGGGTGCAGGTCGTGCGGGCGGGCGACGTGATTCCGTATGTGCTTGGCCCGGTGCCCGAGAAACGAAAGGGCACGGAAGTGCCATGGCAGATGCCGTCGGTCTGCCCGCGGTGCGGCACCCCAACGCATCGCGACGAAGAAGACGTGGCCACGTATTGTCCCAACGTTGCGTGCCCAGGCCGACAGCTCGAAGGCCTGGTGCATTTCGCGTCGAAGGATGCGATGGACATCGACGGGTTGTCGTATGCGCGCATTCAGCAGTTGCTGGGCGCGGACTTCGTGCACGACTTTGCCGACCTCTACGATGTGACCGTCGAGCAGCTTGTTTCGCTGGAGCGCTTCGCACACAAGAGTGCGGAGAATCTGGTGAGTGCGATCAGCACCTCGAAGCAGCAGCCCTTGTCGCGTTTGCTGTTCGGACTCGGCATCCGTCACGTGGGCGCACAGGCCGCGCAGTTGTTGGCCCGACACTTCGGGTCGATGGACGCCCTCATCGCGGCCACACCGGAGCAGTTGGGCGCGGTTCGCGGCATTGGGGACATCATCGCCGCATCGGTGGCGGATTACGTCGGCAATCCCACATCGCGTGCCCTGATCGAACGACTGCGGGCACGCGGGCTGACGATGACGGAACCGCAGGCGATTGCCGCCGATGGCCCGCTGACCGGGTCGACGGTGGTGATCACGGGAACGCTGCCGACCCTGTCACGGGGTGAAGCCACGGTGGCGGTGGAACAGGCGGGCGGGCGTGTGACGAGCAGCGTCTCGCGGAAGACGACCTTCGTGCTGGCTGGCGAGGAGGCGGGGAGCAAGCTCGACAAAGCCTACGAGTTGGGCGTCGAGGTCATCGACGAGGCGGAGTTGCTACGGCGCATCGGCCGGACGTGACGCCGCTGGTCGTACCCGTCACAAAATGCGACGAGAGCCCGTCTTGACGTGACCGGTCCGGATAGCGAGCGTCGTACCGAGTGAAGCGGATACTTTGCGCCCGACCGCCGCGAGCGGCCGACGCGTTCCCTCGGCGAACACCTTCGTGACTGCTACCCTGCCCTACCTCGAAACGCGCACGGTTGCCGTGCCCATCGGCTTTTTCGCGGCGCTCCGTGCCACGGTCGACGCGCCGGGGTCCGCAGTGACGGTGGATGCGGTGCGTGACGCCGGATACCGCGCCGGCCAGGCGCTCTTCGACGCGTTCGCGTCGTGGCTGCAGGAACGCGGCGATTCGGCGCCCGAGTCGCTGGACGACATGCGATTCATGTCACTGTCCAGCGCGTTCTTCGAGCAGTTCGGCTGGGGACAGCTGCAGTTCACGTTGTTGAGCGACGCGGTGGTGGCTATCGACAGCGACGACTGGGCAGAGGCCGAGGGCGCGGGCAGTGGCTGTCATGTGTCGACCGGGATGTTTGCCGGCTTTTTTGGCCGGCTGGCCAACGCACCGATTGCTGTGCTTGAAGTGCAGTGCCGCGCGGCGGGTGATGCCCGCTGCCGTTTTCTGCTGGGCTCCGTGGACGTGCTGGGGTATGTCCATGAAGCGATGGGCCGCGGCATCCCGTACGATCGCGCGGCCGCCAGCGCGTAAGCGGACGCGACGCGCGTGATGCGCGTTACGCCGGGTCGATGAGCCCGGCGTACTTGGGGTTGGGCTGCAGCTCGTCGCCGATCAGGATTTCGCGATCCCACGGCAGCACGATGGCGCTTTCGGTCGCGAGTGCGTGGAAATCGGCCGCGTAGCTGCCCGTCTGAAAGCTGACGGCGGTGCGCACTTCACGGGCGCCCGCGTTGACCAGCGCCCCGACGGCAAGTCGCATGGTCGCGCCGGAATCGCACGTTTCATCGACGACGAGGACACGCTTGTTGCGGACATCGGCGGGCGCGGCACCGAACACCGCCGGTGTCTCACGCACCGTCTCCGCGCTGTACCGTCGCGAGACCAGAATCGAGTGAAACGGGAGATCGAGAATGGCCGCCACGGCGGCACCCGGGACGACACCGGCGGTCGCAATGCCGACGACAATTTCCGGCCGGTAGACACGCGCGACCTTGAGTGCGAGTGCGCGCGAGAGTTCTCCAAAGAGCGGCCAGTCCACGAGAAGCACACCCTTGGACGGATCGGGTGCATAAGTCTGTCTGGGCAACATGATCGCTCCGGGTCGGTGACTGGTACGTACACCGTGCAGTGTAGCGCGGACGGTGACGTGCGGCCAGCGGTCCGGGAGAATGCGTACGGGCGAGGCGACCGATGTGCGAGATTGCCATGCGGAGAGGCGTCGATGCCTTGTTGAGGACATGCCACTCCGATAGCTTTGCGCGATTCGCGTGGCCACTCTCCTTCATCATCTCCGACCTGCCGCGAGCGCATGACTTGGTGGCGCCGCATTCTGGGCGGCTCGTCCGGGCGCAACGGGCGCCGCACCGATTTTCTCGCTGAGGCGCTCGATCTCGAGTCGCGCGGCGACTTCGCGAACGCCCTGACGTCATACCGGCTCGCGCTGCGGGAGCAACCCGACGATCTGGGCGTGTTGCAGAACATCGCCATCGCGTTTTCCAAGACCGGTCAACCGGAAGAAGCGATTCGGACGTACCGGCGCGCTCTGCAGTTGGCGCCCGATCTGGCCGGCGCGCACTATGGCCTGGCGTTCCTGCTGCTCAAACGCGGTGACACGGCGCATGCCGGCCTGCATCTGGAGTCGTTTCTCCGGCACAGCAGCGATGACGACGACGCCTCGGTGCGTTTCCGTGCACATGCACAGCAGACGCTGGATCGCCTGAAGGGTCTGATGCCGACGGATGAGCACGCAGTGGCGGATTCGGCGATGTCCGGCGACGGTGGCGAGGATGGCGCCGGTGGCCGATCGGACGACGCGTCCGAGAACGGAGCAAGCTGACGTGGGACGCGTGCTGTCGATCGTGAGTCAGAAAGGCGGTGTCGGAAAGACGACGACGGCGGTCAATCTTGCGGCAGCGTTTGCGCGGCGTGGCTTGAAGACCCTGTTGGTGGACGCCGATCCGCAGGGTTCGGTGCGTTATGGCGTCGGCCTCCGTCGCGGCCACCCGACCGTCGGCTTCGACGACTACCTGCGCGGTGAGCGCACGCTGCGCGAAGTGATTCTGCCCACCGCCCTGCCGTGGCTGCGCGTGATTCTCGCCGGCAGTGTCAGCGAGCAGGCCGATCATTCGGCGTTTCAACGCCTGGTCGGCGAGACGACCGTGCTGGCGGAGGTGCTGCAGACGGCGCGGGAACGTTGCCACGTGGTCGTGGCAGATACGCCTCCGGGGCTCGGGTCGATCACCCGGCGCGTGCTGGCGGCCAGTCAGCATGTGGTGGTGCCGTTGCAGTGCGAACCACTGGCGCTGCAGACCACGCCGCAGATTCTGCGCGCGATCCAGGATATGGTCGCGGAGAACGAAGAGCTGACGCTGGAAGGCATTCTGCTGACGATGTACGAGGCGGGTAATCCGGCGGCGGATCGTGTCACGCATTACGTGCGTGAGCATCTGCCGAAGCATCTGGTCTTCGACGCGCCGATTCCGCGCACGCCGGCGACCGCTGACGCGTTCTCGGCCGGGCAGCCGGTCGTGCTCCGCAATCCGGCAGACGCTGCCAGTCAGGCGTACATCAACCTGGCAACGATCTTGGCGGAGCGGTTGGCGTGAACCGATCGACGCGCGCTGCGGTCGTGGCCGCGGCGGTGGGCCTGTTCGCCTGCGCCGAGATTGGATCCGGTCCCGACGTCCCCGCCGCCATTGAACTGTCGGCGTTACCGTCCCCCTCGGTGGTGATCGGTGATACGCTCCGCACCATCGACGGCGTGGTCGCGCCGGTGCAGGCGATCGTGCGGAATCTGTCCGGCGATGTGATCCCGGATGCGCAGGTGCGCTACCTGTACGCCGATTTCTTGCGTGACAGCGCCTTGGCGGTCGATTCGGTCACCGGCATGGTCCGTGCGCTCCGGGCATCCAAAGGCTCGGGCGGGGATGCGCGTCTGGCCGCCCGTGCCGGCACATCGCTCCAGATTCTCAAGAGTCTGATCGTCACCACCCGTCCCGACACGACCGATCGTGCGGGGCTGAGCGCGCCGGCGCTTTTTGTCACCTCGCTGCCGGACACGGGAAGGACGGGTGCCACGGCGAACACGTCTCCTGACCTCTCGCTGATCGTGCGCAACATCGATTCACTGGGCGTCGCCTCAGGCGTGAACGGGTGGCCGGTGCGCTTCGTGATCGTCGAACCAGCCAACTCCGCCAATGACACCACCAAGGGCGCCTGGCTGGTCGACGACGCCGGGCGCGCGTCGGTGCTGGATACGACCAACTCCAGCGGACAGGCCGGACGGAAGGTGCGGATCCGGGCCGCCGCGTTCCCGGCGGCCGGAGTGAACGACTCGGTTGTGGTGCAGGCGACGATGTCGTATCGAGGGGTGGTCGTCCGGGGCGCGCCCGTGCGTATCACTCTGCCCGTCAAGCGCGACACGACGCCCTGACCGCGGCCGTCCGCGACGTCCGCAGGTGCTCGACAACGGCCCACGCGGGGAACGCGAAGGGCCGATCCGCCCGCTCGACCCTCCCGCCGGACGCGCAGGGCGGCCACTTTTCGGGATCGACGTGGACACCCGTCCCGTCGCCCCGCCTACGAGAGAGAGTGCGATGAGCTTCGTCGCGATCCCGACGCCCAACCCTGCGCTCAGCGACACGCTGGCGAACGTGCCGTCCCCGACGCGGTATGCCAATGGCGGACCGCGCCCGGCGCCCGGGACGATCAATACGCTGTTCTTCGACGCGGTGGAGCGGTTTGCACGTGCCGATGCCGTGAGCGCGAAGGTGAAGGGCGTGTGGACGCCGATGAGCCACGCCACGATTCTCGAGCGCGTGCGTCGCACGGCCTACGGCCTGGCGCGCCTCGGCGTCGTCGCGCACGACCGCGTGGGCATTCTGTCGGAGAATCGGCCCGAATGGCTGATCGCAGACTACGCCTGCATCTGCACATCGATCACCGATGTGCCGATCTATCCGACGCTGCCTGGTGAACAGTTGCCGTACCTGCTGAATGACTCGGGCACCAAGGTCATTTTTGTCTCGACGGCGGATCAGGCGCGCAAAGTGGCGGCCATTCGTGCGCAGGTTCCCACGCTCACGCACATCATCGGGTTTTCGGCCACGGCGGCGGATGGCTGCGACTTGACGCTGGCGGAGTTGGAGGCGCTGGGTACACAGGACGACACGCCCGATCGCGCGGTGCGCTTCAAGGCAGATGCGCTCGCGATTTCACCAGACCAGTTGGTGACGTTGATCTACACGTCCGGCACGACGGGCAATCCCAAAGGTGTCATGCTGACGCAGGACAACCTGTACAGCAATGTGATGGCGACGCGGAACACGATTTCGGTGGATACGAGCGATCGGGCACTCAGCTTTCTGCCACTGAGCCACATCTTCGAACGCACGGGTGACTACTACCTGTTTGCGAACGGCGTGGCGATCGCGTACGCCGAGTCGATCGATACGGTGCCGGTGAACATGAGCGAGATCAAACCATCGATGATGATGTCGGTGCCTCGCTTGTACGAAAAGATCTACGCACGCGTGGTGGAGAACACGGTCGCCGGCGGCGGTCTCAAGAAGAACATCTTCTTCTGGGCGAAAGCTGTCGGCGAACGCTGGTCGGATGAGAAGCTGGCGGGACGCGAACCGGGTGGGATGCTGGCGATGCAGTATGCGCTGGCGAGCAAACTGGTGTTCTCGAAACTGCGCGAACGCACCGGGGGCAATCTCCGATTCTTCGTGTCAGGGGGCGCACCGTTGTCGCC
>JAGNMU010000078.1 GCA_017991005.1 Gemmatimonadaceae bacterium
AACTGCCGCCCACGGGTGCCGCCGCCGTCTGGTCGAGTCGCGACGACAAATGCTCCACGTCAAACCCTTCCGTGCGAATGCGGGCGTCGTAGTACAACACCAGCGTCACGAGCGCCGTGGCCGGATACGCTAGGATCGTGAAGATCGCGTTGACCACCAGGGCAATCCATGCCTGTCCCGCGAGCGTCGCCGAGATGAGCACGACCGACAGACCAATGCCAAGCAGGAAGTAGATCCCGAACACCAAGGCGAGCGTGCCCAGAATCGGCCACTTGCGTCCGTCCGAGAGCTGCGAGGAGCGGCTGAATGCGTCGAAGACCGACTGGCCCTCGAGCATGATGGCTGGCGTGACGGCGAAAAAGCGCGCGGCGACGTACAACGCCCCGACCAGCAGGCAGAGCAGGCCGATGGTGACCGCGACGGCCATCAGGATGGCGCTGCCGATCAACGCGGGAACCCGCGGCAGCGTGGCCCGGACCGCGCCCTCCACGTCCACCGTGCCCTCGAGATAGGCTTGCGAGCCAAGCCGGTGCACCACGCCCGTCACCAGCGAAAAGCTGATCATGGAGACAACGGCGGCCACGATGCTCCCGATCGCGGTGGACATCACGTCGGTGTTTTCATCACCGCCGCGCAGGACGATGAACAACAGGTGCGGCGCGTAGGCAATGGCGGCGACCATCACGAACTGCGACACATGCCGTCGATACAGCGTGAACGCCGTATCAACAATTTCCGTGATCGATCGGGGACGAAGCGGCGTGTCAGACATAGGGATTTGCAGTCAGAGTAATTGTGTGGGCGGCAGTCACCGCAGTGCCCGCCGCCAAAGGACAGCGACCTACCGGCTGTGCTTGTACATCATGTCCACCAATTCATCGAACATCGCATCGCGTTCGGCACCACCGGCGGCGATGGCGCCGGTAGCACAGTGTCGCAGGTGATTGCGCATCAACTCGCGGCCGACCGAACGCAACGCTTCGTGGACCGAGGAAATCTGCGTCAGAATGTCAGCGCAGTAGCGGTCCTCCTCGACCATCTTTTGCAGACCGCGTACCTGACCCTCGATACGGCGCAGCCGCTTGCGATTGCGTTCCTTGGCGTCAGGGTCGACCGCGACCGCTTTGCGCCCGTCGCCGTCCTGCACGCCGCAGCCGCAGCTGCCCACGAGATTCGGTCCAGCGGTCACCGGTGTATCGACGCGTCGCGAATGGAGCTGACCGTCCTCGGATGCGGCGGGTGGTCGAGATGACGTGCGTGAGGTGGCCATCGGTATGTCAGGTGTGGTCCCAGGCGCGGGTGTGACGTATGCCGCAATCCCCGCGCGAAAATGTAGTAAACGCGCTCGCACTCAGCCATACCGAATTCCTACTTACGAGCGATTGGTTGGGTCGACATCGGGCACTACGCTGCACGTATGCGCCAACACATCGACGCGCATCTCGCCCCGCACGAGTTCCGAATTCTCATTTGCCTCAGAGGTCTCCATGGCAGAGATCAACATCGAGCAGAAGAAGACAAACATCTGGCCGTGGCTGATCGGCGGCGCTGTCTTGCTGGCGCTGTTGTGGATGTTCATGTCGCGCCGCGATGACACGCAAACGGCGAGCGCCGCAGACAGCACGCGAATGGCCGATTCGGGTGCGGCCGCCGGGACGCTGGGGCAGCCCATGGACAGCATGCGTCGAGACAGCGTCATCATCCCGCCGCCCCGATAGGTTGGCGCGCGGTTACGCGCGCACACCCACCACCGCGCTACCGTCACACCTCGTGGCACGTCTTTCGAACCCGCGCACGGAGTAGAACATGAATTCACACGAAAAGAAGCAGTCCATGGGTGATCGCGACGTGACGCGCCCGCGGCTGATGCATCTCAAAGATGCAGATGATCTGCAGGTCGCCGAAGGCGAACCGGATATTCGTGGATGGGATCTCCGCACGATGGACGGTCAGCGTATCGGCACCGTCGAAGATCTGGTCATCGATACCGAAGTCATGCGCGTGCGATATATCGAGGGCAAACTCGAACTGGCAGAGGGCGGCACCGACACGGAGCGCTCGGTGCTGATTCCCATTGCCGATGCACGGTTGGACGAGGACGAGGACGATGTACTGGTGGACTATTCGAGCCTCGCAGCGCGGCAGATGCCCACGCACGACCGTCAGTCGCTACCGCTGCTCCCCGAGCAGGACCGTGACGCTATCGATCAGACACCCGCTTTTTGGGGGCGCGCCGCAGTGGACGAGAACGCACCAGCTACATCGGCCCTGCGGGTGATCAGATCGATCGCCGGTCGGAGTTGCTGTAACGGGTCGCTGTTGCCGCTACTCGTAGGCCAGCGCCGTCGCCGTCGGAACCCCGACGGCGCGGCGTGCCGGCCACGCGGACGAGACCGCAGACACCACCACCACCACCAGCAACCAGAGTAGCATGCCTCCGACATCCGGGATGTAGTGCACCGGAACGGGGATCATGATGCGGCTGAATGCACGGGCCAGGAGAACGCTGACGGGAATGGAGAGCGGCACGGCGAGCACCCAACTGCAGCCGCCGATGACCAATGCCTCGACTTGCACCATGCCGATAATCGCCCCATGCGACGCGCCGATGGCGCGCATGATACCGATCTCCCGGGTACGCTCCAGCACGGCAAGACTCATGGTCGACGCGAGCCCCAGACCGCCGATGAGTATCGTGAGCTGGGACATCGCCAGCAGGAACCCCGAGACCATCAGCAGATGGTCTTCGATGGACTGTCGGTTCGCCTGGATGAGATCGGCATTGGCGACGTGCATTCCGGCGGACTCATAGCGGTCACGCAGTCGCTGCAGCACGTCCGACTGCGCGGCGGTCGTCCGCGCCTCAGTGGCGACCACCAGCGTGCGGGCGCCCCGCTGTCTCGTCGCGGAGGCAAACATGGACGGGGTGGTGTACGCCATCGGTGCCGGGCCCGATTCAACCAGTCCGCGCACACGCCAGAGCACCGAACGCCCGTCGATCACCAGCGACACGGTGTCGCCGAGGCGTAACGTCGGCTGCTGGTCCCGCAGACGTTGATTGACCACGAGTTGCGGCAGACGGTCCGTCGCCACGACGTCGTCCAGCCATGCTCCCTCGAGCACGGGGAATGCGATCAGTGCGCTGCGTGGATCGAGCGCGGTGATCGGAAATGCGCCGTCGAGCATCCCATCGTGACGATCGAGCATCGCCCGCGCGCTGCTCCAGGCGCCAGCATCGCGCACGCCCACCGTGCTACGCGCCATCGACTCGAGCTCCCCGGCCGGCTGCGCGTCGTCAAAGCGCAGGACCAGATCGAAGCGCATGATCTCGCCGTACAACACGCTGACGGAATCGCGAATTGATCCACGCAACCCGAGGGCACCGAGGTACACCGCGCCGCCGAGTGACAGCGTAACCAGGGTGAATGCCATACGCTCTCGCCGACGGAATGCATTGCGCAGTGACAGCAACAGCGGCCGCCGCACGCCAAGCGCACGTATCAACCGGGACGGTCGTGTAACCAACGTGCTGGCCACGTGCATCGCACGGTCCGACTCCGCACCCGCATGATCGCGCAGCGCATCATTGACCGAGACGCGGCACCCGCGCCACACCGGGATGGCGGCGGCGAACACCGGCAGCAGCAGTCCGGCCGCCGCCTGCAGCACGAGCACCCACGCCGGAATTCTCGCGTCGTGCACATCGAAGTTGAGCAGCTCGGCCGCGAACGCGGCGTAGCGCACGCCGAGAGACGCGGCAGTGGGTACCGCAACCAGCGACGCCACGAGGCCGAGCAGGAGCGCCAGGACGAGGTACATGCGCACCAGCTGTGCGGGGCGTGCCCCAATGGCCTTCATGATGCCGATTTCGCGCGACTGTCCTGTCAACATCGCCGTCATCAGATTCACCACCAGGAACCCGCTCAAGAGCAGCGACAGGACGCCAAAGGCTCCTTGCGTATAGAGCAATGAGTTCATCTGGCCCGCGTGCATATGTTCGCCGGGCACTGGCACGGTCATCGACACGACGCGGCGGCCCGCGCGACTCCCGGCATCGGCGACATCGCGTGCGACGCGTCGCGCGTGTTCCCGGTCAAACGGATCGCCGCGCACGGTGAACAGCACATCGGTGGGAATCACCGCATCCGTCGGCGCGAGCGATGCGTTCGACGCGGGTGAGGCGTTCGACGAAGCGAGCGCCGCGAGCGTGCGCGGCGTGGTGTAGACGTAGACGACATGCTCCATCCACCCAGGCGCCAGACTTCCGTCTCGCGCCACACCGCGCACGGGCAGCGTGATGGGATCACCGTCGCCGCGCTGCAGCATGACGGTGTCGCCGACGGCCAGCCGCGCAAACTCGAGCGAGGAGCGTTCGACGATCACGGCGCTGTCGTTGGGCGGCCACATGCCCTGCTCGCGCACAATGATCGCCAACTCGGCGGCGGCCAGCTCGTCTCCCGCTTGGACGATCGCTGTACGCCATCCCTCGGGGGTGCGGATGCGCGCGGACACGGTCTGGCGCGCCGTGGCGGCACGCACGCTCGGCAGCGCCCGAATCGACGCCAGCAGCGCCGAATCGACCACGTCAAATCGCACGGTACCCGCGGCCGGCTTGGTCATCAGATAGCCGTCGCGCGTGACCACACGCAGCAGGGCCCACGTGTCGAGTACGGTGCCGGCGCCGACGAGCCCCACGACGATCGCCGCAATCACCAACGCGGTTCGCGCTTTGTGCAGCCACAGATCGCGCAGCACTTTCCACCAGCGGGGACGCAGGCCCGGTGTTCCCCCCCCTGCTGGGCGCGCAGGACGCTCAGGCATCCGGACCATCCGACAGAATGCGACCGTCACGAAGCGCAATCGTGCGGGACGCGAAATCCCTAGCGCGCATCGCGTGGGTCACCATCACGACCGTGAGCCCGTCAGCGACCAGCGAGGCAAACAGTTCGAGAATCTGGTCGGCTGTCAGTGAGTCGAGATTGCCGGTCGGTTCGTCGGCATACAACACGTCGGGCGCGTTGGCCAGCGCGCGGGCGATCGCCACGCGTTGTTGCTGTCCGCCCGAGAGGGTGACCGGTCGTTTGTCCGCCTGATCGCGCACACCGAGCCGCTCCAGCAGCTGCACGGCGCGCGCGTGCCGTTCGACCAGCGGCCAGCGATCGCAGAAGTCCATCGGCAACATGACATTCTCCGCGACCGTCAGCGTGGGCAGGAGGTGAAATGACTGGAACACGATGCCGACGGCCGTGCCGCGCCACTGTGTCAGTGCGCCTTCGCTCAGCGTGTGCAGCGCCGTTGTTCCCACGGTGATCGAACCGCTGGACGCCCGTTCCACACCCGACATCACGCTCAGCAGCGTGCTCTTGCCACTCCCCGACTCCCCCACGATGGCGGTGAAGGTGCCGGCCGGAATATCGAGACTCACATCGGCCAGCGCCTGAAAAGGGCCGGCCGGAGATGCGTACTGTTTGGTGACGCCGCGGAGAGTGATCATGCCGAAGCGTATGAAGCACGCGCCTCCCGCGCGATGGCTCGCGTCGCCGTTCGACCACCTCGTGCAACCGTTCAGCGAATTTCTCTCCATTGGCGCAGTGCGGTGGCGCATTCTCCATTCGTGCCACGGGGGTTGGCCGCTCCAACCGCATCGCTTCCTGAGGACTTCGACATGCGCGTTCGATCACTTGTCTGTTTCGTACTGTTGGCCGCGTCGCCCGTCGCCGGTTGGGCGCAACACGCTGGCGCCCAGACGCCGGACACCAAGGCACCACGGGAGGCCGCACAGTTTGCCTTTCTGATTGGTCAGTGGGAGCTCACCGTCAAACCCAAAGCCACCACGCTGGCCACACGCATTCATGGCGTGCCCACCATGCACGGGACCTGGAAGGCGTGGCGCGCGTTCGAGGGCTGGGGCATCGAGGATGAATTGCGCATCGTGGATGCTGCGGGCAATCCGCGCGTGATGACGCATTTCAGCCGCGTCTACGATCCCGCCGCCCGTCGGTGGAACGTGGCGGCGCTCGACGTCTACCGCGCGACGTTCACGCTCTCGAGCAGCATCTGGAACGGCACCTCGATGCAATCGACCACCCCCGGCACCGACGCGGACGGCCGTGCCTATCTCACGCGGACGACAATTCGCGATGTGACCCCGACGAGCTTCCGGTATCAGCAGGATCGCAGTACGGATGGCGGCAAGAGCTGGGTGGAGCGCTTTCTGGTCATTGAGGCCAAACGGACGGCGTCCGTGGCGCCGCGCTGACAGGGACGTGCGGGTGCTTGCTCAATCGCGCGCACGGGGGAAAGCTTCGCCCATGCCACGCGTCTGGTTCTGGCTGCAACTCATCATCGGCTGGCTGCCGTTCTGGGCGCTCTACACGACCCTCATCATGACGGCGCATGACGCGACGCCAGAACGGGCCGCGTGGATCGCGTTGCGCGCCATCACCGGCGCGGCGCTGCTGGGGTTGCCGATTCCGCGATTGACCCGCCGCCTGCCGTGGCCGCAGACCTTCTCGTTCGCGTTTCTGGCGTGGCACCTGCTCGCCGCGTCCGTATACGCCGCGTCCTGGCTGCTGCTCTCGTCGCTGTTTGAAACGGGACTGCATCGCAGCCTCACCCTGCTGCCGGCCCGGCCCTTGATTCCATTTCTGGTTGTGGGTGTGTGGCTCTATGTGATGGTGGCGGGTGTGTCGTATGCGGCGCAGGCGACGGACCGCGCGGTGCAGGCCGAAGCGAACGCCGCGCGCGCCGGGCTTGCGGCGCTCCGCTCCCAGCTGCATCCGCACTTTCTGTTCAATGCGATGCACACCGTCGTGCAGCTCATTCCGCGCGAACCCGCGCGGGCGTCGGAGGCGGCCGAGCTCATTGCGGGAGTGCTGCGCACGACCCTCGAGGAGCGCCGTGACCTCATACCGCTCAGTGACGAGGTGGCCTTCGTCCGTCGATACGTGCAGATCGAACACATGCGCTTCGCCGATCGTCTGCGAATCGCGTTCGAGATCGCCCCAGAGGCCGGCGCGGTCCTCGTGCCGTCGTTCGCCCTGCAAACGCTGGTGGAGAATGCCGTGCGGCATGCGGCGGCGCCGCGCATCGAACCCACCACGGTGCATGTTGCGGCCACGTTGGCCGATCAGTCGCTCACGCTCACGGTGGCCGACGATGGCCACGGCGCGGCGGACGACGTGCTGACCGTCACCGACGGCACCGGTCTCGCGCGACTGCGGGAACGGCTGGCGGTGTTGTATGGCGCGCGCGCGCGCATGCAGGTGGAACCGTCCGCACCGGGCTTTCGGGTCGTGCTGACACTTCCGGACGACGACTGATGGAGGTCCGGTGACGGTCACCGTGGTTCTCGCCGATGATGAGCCGGTCTCACGCGCCGGGCTTCGCGACCTGCTCTCGAACGTGCCGTGGTTGGCCTGCATTGGAGAAGCCTCCAACGGCCTCGAAGCCGTGGCACTCATCGACCGGCTCACACCGGATCTCGTCGTCCTCGACATTCAGATGCCTGGGCTGCTCGGCACCGATGTCCTGCAACGGTGTGTCCATCGACCGCACGTCATCTTCACGACCGCGTATTCGGAACATGCCGTAACAGCGTTCGAGCTTGGCGCGCTCGACTACGTGCTCAAGCCCTTTGGCGCCGCGCGCTTGGAATCCGCACTCAACCGCGCGCGCCTCGCACTGGGAGAGCCGGGCGCGTCGGGCGCCGAACACACGATGGACCGGCTCGGCGACGCGCTGTCCAAGGGACCGATGCGCCGCCTGTTCGTACGCAGTGGCCCGAGCCTGATCGCGGTCGATGTCGACACGGTGCTCTGGTTTGAATCGAGTGGGGACTATGTCGTCGCACACACGGCCACGTCGCGGCACGTCGTGCATGTCGCACTGTCACGCGTCGAGGCCCGACTGGATCCGGCGCAGTTTCTGCGCATTCACCGGACACACATTGTGCACCTGCGACATGTGCGACGTTTTCGCACCATCGCCAAAGGGCAGCTCGTGGCCGAGTTGCTCGACGGCCGTGTGCTTGCCGTAAGTCGCACCCGCGCGACCGAATTGCGCCGCCTGGCGGAATAGGGCCCACGCGGCCGGGCCTGCCGGACCGCAGCGTCCGGCGTTCGCCTCTCGCCAAGCGGCCCGGTGAACGCTATCGTCTCGGTTGCACCCGCTGCACCTTCGATGCCCGTCCGGAGGATTCGTGACGCCCGCGCTGCTTCGCACCACGCTTTCGAGCGTCCTTGTGCTGTTCATGCTCGCATCGGCGCACTTGCTGATGGTAGTGGTGAATGCAGTCGAGGCACGGGTCGCGGCGCCTCAACCGTCGGCGGGTCTGACGGCGCGCATGTACACCGACCGGCCGCTCGTGGAAGAACTCGAGTCGGCACTGCGCAAGGAGCAGGCGCCGGCGAATCAGCTGGTGCTGCAGCGCGCGGTCGATCAGGCGCGTGCCGGACGTGAGGTCACCCTGCACACGCTCCCCGTGACACCATTCCTGGTGCAGGCCACCCTCGCGCTGACGCTCGCTGGTTTGGTGCTGATGTGGACGACGTCGCGCCTCAAGAGCGACGCGGCGCAGACCATCGTCGGCGTGTTTGCGGGCAACCTGATCTGGACGGGCAGCGTCGAATACGGTCTCACCATTGCCGCTCGCACCTTCGGTGTCGCCAAGGCGATCACGGTCACGAACGGGCAACTCACGGCCGTCTACGGTGAATACGTGTTGCTCAAGCACACCTGGGGCGCCATGGTGCTCGTGCTGGGCTACCTGCTCTTCCTCGAGTCGTCGCGCTGCCCGCTGTTTCTGGAGTGGCGGTCTCATGTCCCAACCATGCGCGGGTCATTGACCACCGGGCGCATCGACAACTACGGTCCGCGCAGTGCGTTCCAGTACGCCACCACGGTGTGGGCGTTTTATCTGCTGCTGTTGTGGGCGTACGACGAGTCCGTCTTCGGCGTGCACGGACTGTTCACCAATGCGGTACTGTTTGTTTCACTCGCGGGTTCACTGTACTGCCTCTGGCGTTTGCATCAGCACAAAGGCTGGGGACCGGCCATTCGGTATGCCGTCGGCGCCATGATTGTTGTCTGGACGCCCATAGAAATTGCGGGAAAATGGGGCGTGTTTCGCCAACCCTGGATCATGCTCCAGTCGTCGAGCATGATCATCTTCTTCGGCGGATTGGCGCTCGGCACGTGGCTGCTCTGGCGCGCGCAACAACGACGATCGACGTCCGCTCCGGTGCCCGACTCGCATTTGGCCGAGTCGGCGTGATCAACGACCGGCGTGATCAGCGTCCGGCGTGATCAGCGTCCGGCGTGATCAGCATCCGGCGCGCGCGCCTGGAAGGGCCTGGCGCACCGCTGCGACAATGTCCTGTTCCGCGCCAACGCCGGTGTAGACGACGACACCGAGTGCATCGATCACCACCACGTATGACGTGTGCGTGGCCTTGAATGCCTTGTACGCGGCGCCATCCCGATCGAAGACGTAGCTCCCGGTCATGCGCTGCTGGGCGACATACGCGGCCTGCCGTTCCGGCGTCTGATTCTGCGGGACGCCGACGCCGATAAACAGCACCTCTCCACCGAACGCGGCGCGAGCCGCAGCGAGCGATGGTTCGAGTTTTCGACAGAGCGGACACCACGTTGCCCAGAACTCCAGCACCACGGGCTTCTTGCCGATGACCGACGCGAGATCCAGCCTCGAGCCATCAAGACCTTCCAGGACAAGCACGGGAGCCTTCGTGCCAACTGGCAGACCCGCCTCCTGCGCGGCGGCAGACGACGCAAGACCGAGCGTCGCCGCGGCGATACATCCCGCCGTGACGATCGCGCGAAGGCGCGCGTACATCAGGGAGGGGACTCGGACATTCCAAACGTTGGTACTCATGCGTGCTACTCCGGATTGAGTGGGTATCGTGAACGTGTGGCGTCGCGTGCGCGCGCCAGACTAGAACAGCACCTGCCCCGCCGAGACGAGGTAGTACTGGGCCGTCACCAGCATCAGCAGCGCGAACACACGTTTGACATGCACCATCCACGCGCCGGCGCGCGGCAACTGCACGGCACCACCTGCGGCGAGGCCGACAACAACCAACAGGGTGCACATGCCGAGCGAAAACACAAAGAGATAGGCGAAGCCCAGGGTGGCACTGTGCGTGGCAGCCACCCAGGTCAACAGCGTCGCCATCACCGGTGCGCCACACGGTGCCGCTACCACTCCAGACGCGGCGCCCATCCCGAACGCGCCGGCGATGCGGCCACCGCCGTTCATGGTGGCGGCGCGTCGCAGCAAGCGTTGAGGCACGGGCACGGGGAGCACATCCAGCATCATGCAGGCGAACAGCAGCAACAGATTGGCCATGGCGATCAATACCCAGGGGTTGGTACTGATGCCGCCAAAGAGCGTACCGGTGAGCCCGGCCACGAGGCCCAGCGATGCGTACGCAAGGGCCAGCCCTGACACATAGGCGACGGTCAGGAGCATCACACGCCTTCGCGACGGCGGGGTCACCCCGTCTCTGGGCGCCAGTCCAGTTCCCGCACGCGAGCCGGTCTGTCCCCCGACGACGGCGACGGTGATCGGAATCATCGGGTAGATACACGGCGTCAGACTCGTGAGCACGCCACCCGCAAATACCAGCGGAACAGCGGCGAGCGGATTGTCTGAGAGCAACGCAGCAACGTTGGGAAGCGGCATGACCGGGCGCGCGGGTGATTGGCAGATCGTCCTCTGCCGCACCTATACGCCTGTGCCCGAGTTGGTTCCCCATCGACCGTTCGCATCACGGTCGCTGCCGTCCACAAACGGCTGGCCGCGTCTCAGGCTATCGGGTCGACGTGAACCATTCGCCGCGCAACGCCACCGTGCACAGCTCCGAGGCACTGGTGGCATCGTCCCGGTCGATCACCACGTACGCCGTGTTTGGCACATCGCGCGCAAGCACGAGTCCCTCCACCTTGTCGAGCAGCGACTGCCCGGTTTCGTCGGTGAGTTCGGCATAGCGGGCCTGTTGTCGCGCGTCGATCACGCCGATCACCGAGCCCGTGACCACACCATCATCCACCGCATCCTTCGATGCTTCCGCTGCGGCGGAGTAAAGCACGGCCGCACCAAGGTGCGCGCAGTCCGTGAAGCCCAGCGGCGTGCCGCGCAGGTGCCCCAGTTGGTATTGCGTGACATGTTGCGGCACAGGGGGCGAATGCCGGCCGGGGTGTTCGAGATATTCCATGAGCGTCGACAGCGAGAGATCGCATGTCGCGTTGAGCGGCAGCAGACCGCGACGCGGCGCACCGTTGCCGCGCCCGAACAGACGCACCACATCGGCCACCACCATTGCGCCTTCGATGTTCATGTCGCTGCCGGCAAAGCCGGTCGTGGCTTCCAGCAGTTCGTACAACGCCTCGGCGTCGTGCAGTCGCACCCGCGGTGTGTGCGTCGTGGCGTCGTCGAGAATCGCAATGCGACGCCGTCGCCGCTTGGAGCCGGAGCCGAATGCCATCAAACGCGACCCCGTTGGTCCACGGACCGTAACACAGGCCTCGAGATCGAGCTTGTGCTTCTTGTTTCCGCGCCCATCGTCGAACTGCCGTACGCCACCCTCACCCGGCGGCAGCGCGATCGCCTGCACGTGCCCGTCGCGCGGATGGACGAGCGCGATGAAGTTGGCGTCGTCCTGCACCAGCGCCAGATGATCGTCGAGCCATGCCAGGCTCGACCCCGCACGCACGTGTGCCGGACGGTCGAGTGATTCGTCGGCACCGTCTGTGTAGTGAAGCGGCACACGCGCGACCACCTCGGCTCGCAGCGAGGGATCACGCACGGCTTCGCGCACGGCGTCGTGTCTCCTCAGCACATCGGACTCGTCATGGGCCGACGCGCGCTGTCAGGACACTGGCTGGATCCACCGTCACCTGCCCAAAGCGGGTGATGAAATGGAGGTGCGGCCCGGTCACGCGCCCGGTTGCGCCGACGCGTCCAATGATGGCGCCGCGCGCCACAGTATCCCCTGCCGCGACCAACTGCCGACTGAGGTGGAGGTACGCGGTGACCAGGCCATCGCCATGGTCGATATAAATCACGTTGCCACCCAGATAGAACGTGCCAATCAAGCGAACGACGCCGCGATTTGCCGCGCGCACGGGTGCGCCAACCGCCCCTTGATAGTCAACGCCCATATGTCGACTGGTCACGATCCCGTTGAAGGTTCGGCCGCCACCAAATCCGCTGGTGACGCGCGACACGCGCGGCGCAAGAAATGGCGCCGTGAAGAGCCGAGGTGTGTCATGCGCACCGCGCGACACCGCCGCTGCAGACTCCGCTTCACGGCGAAGACGCGCCGCGAGCACTGAATCAGGCGACGCCGCAAAGCGTGGCGCCACACGCAGACGCTCCAATCGATACGCGCCGGCCTGCGTGGCAATGCGCACCTGCTCTGCCGGCTCGTCCCCGCAACGGAGCTCGAGCGTGACGCCCGCCGCCGAGTCGATCGGCGCGGCCGCCAGTGCCGTCATCCCCGTGCTGTCAGACCGAAAGTGCAGCGGCTCGCCCGCCAGTCGAACGCTGGATGCGCGCAGCTGCGCCGCGCGCTCCTGCGCCGCGCGCACCTCCGCAGTGCGACTCGCTCCTCCATCCAGTGTGCGGGCCAGATACACGCGAAAGAGCGTGCCAGCGCGCGGTGTGGCGGGTGACCAGCGAACGGCGCTCGCCAGATCATGCAGCGCACCCGCGCACGAATCACGCGCCGCACTCGCCGGCATCGTGAGCGTGATGACAGTGACCGCCGCGAGGCTCAACATCGAACGGTCACCGTCGACCCGACGCTATTTGAAGAGATTGAGCAACGAACCCACGAAGCCGGCGTTTTCCGTCTTGCCGGCGGCGAGAATCTCGA
>JAGNMU010000079.1 GCA_017991005.1 Gemmatimonadaceae bacterium
GAATTTCGCCATCCAGATGTCCCATGGGACCGCTGGCGACCGTGCTTCCCGTCGCGACCGCGGTCTTGCTGCCATTCTGCCGGTACTCCGGCCACGCCGCACCAACCATCTCCAGCGCGCCTGGGCCATCTCCCTCGGCAACCCGGGGCGGCGACACGAAGCGTGTCTCGTCTGGTGCCGAGACGCCCTTTGCACACCCGGTCTTGGCATCGACCGCCTTGGGATGCATGGGCATGCCATCGTCGGGGAACGCCACACATCGTGTGGTGCCGTCACTCGCCCGCGCCCACACGCGCACGCTGTCGACTCCCGCACGGACCACGGCGATTTTGACGTCGTCGGGGAACGACCACTCCACGGGAACAGTGAGCGGCGTCACGGCGGATTGTGTGGTCATCCGGTGCATGACCACCTGCGCGCCCCACTCGGCCCGCTCCTCTGGCAACAACTCCGCCAGTTTTCCCGCCATGGACGCTTCAGGACTCAGTTTCCATTTCGGATCCACGATGAACGCCGCGCGCGTACCGGCCATGGCGACAAGCAGTCCGCCGACCAGATAGAAGGGTGCGCGAACCAGTGCGGCACCGGCCAGCGTACGAGTACGCCATTCTCGCAACAGCCCGACAACGACGAGCAGCGCGATCGTGCCATACGTCAGCGCACGCGTGCCGACACCCATGATCCAATCCGTATGCTCTGAGTCGATGGTGCGAATGCTCAGATACACACTCGCCCCAACGACTGCCGCGGCCATCACCCAATTGAACGTTCCGAAAGCGCGAGACGTTCTCATGGTTTTGACAACGTCGCCCGGTACGCGTTGATGGCGTTGATCGTCGTGGTCACACGCAGATCCGCCACCTTGCGGCCGAGGTCTTGCAACCACGCCAGCGATTGGAATTTGATGCCGTTGATCTCGGCCTGGCCGGCTTTCACACGCTGTGCAAAGCGAATCGACTGCGGATCAGCGAGTGCCATCGTTGCATCGATACCCAGCTCCTCGTGCAACCCACTGGTGCCCGAACTGGCGCCGATCTTGATGCCTTCGGGGATCTTGAGTTCGCTCTGGATGTACGGCTGGACCACGCTGGTGTGGTTATAGAATTCGGGGATGTGCTTGAAGTGCACCTTGTCGGGGCTTTCGGCGTAGATCTTGGTGAGCGAGTCAGCGGCGGTCTGCATGCCGCGCGCGTTTCCGCCACTGTCGCCCATGTAGTAGATCTCTTTGAAGCCCATGCTGCGCAGGTAGTTGCCCATATCGAACAGCAGGGCGGCGTACGTCGCCTGCGAGAGCATGGGGCCTGCCCGACCGGGTTGAATGTTGGGTCCGGCGTTCCCAGGTTCGAGCGTGACGAGTGGCGCGACGAGCGTTTTGCCCATCTTTCGCGCCATCATCTCGCCAAGCAGCTTGATGTTGATGTTGTGTTTGTTCATCTGGAGGTTGCCGTCGTTGTTTTCGACGCCTCCAGTGAGGATCAGCACCGTGGTGTAGCCGTCCTTGATCATGTCGCGGAACTCGGGCTGCGTGAGCTCCTCGAGCCAGACGGTGTTGATGCCTTCGATCGTCCGCGGCTTGTTGGCCGCGGCCTGCCGCTGCGCCGCCATCGCCGCGCGGTCGGCCCCTGCCGCGCCGCCCGCGCCTGCTGCCCCCCCACCGCCTGTTCCTTGCGCTGCGGCGTTGGCCGCGAGCAACGGCATCGTCAACAGCACCATCAGTTTTGTCCGCATCACATCTCCAGGGGCGTGGGCCAACTCGCTTCAGCACATCGACATCAACATCAACACCAACACCGACACCCACACCGACACCCACACCGACACCCACACCGACACCCACTCGCGTGGGGTCGTCCACTTGCTACTTCGACGCCGCCGCCAGCCGTCGAATCTCGCTGGCCATCGTGCGGACGCGCGCGCCATCCTTGGCGCCACTCACGTCGCCGTCGACCTTCGCCGCGAGGGCGTTGAGCGCCGTAGCCCGTGCGGCGCCCGACTTCATCTCCGCGGCGTCGAGCGCCGCGGCGATCGCCGATGTGCGATCGGCGGCCAGTCCGGTACCGCGCACGAGTTGATCGAGGTACGACCGAACCACCACAAACGCTGGCGGCCACGTCGCCTTCGGTTGACTCTGCGGGTTGTACTCGGTGAACTGCACGAGTTTCGCCGCAGCGATTTCGTTCGCCGACAGATGGGCACTGGGCGTGAGTTCGTAGACGTCGAAACCGCGGTCGATCTCGGACGAGTAGATCATCCCGTTCCAGTAGTACGCGCCCCACGACCCGCCGATGGTGTTGCGGCTGCGACCGCCGCTGGCGGCCAAGGCCGCCTCCGCTGCAGCAGAGGGCACGTCGACCGGGGTTGGCGGATCGATCGACCCACGATCGAAGAACGCAATTTCGATGGCCTTATCCGCGTCAGTGAAATCCATCACGTTGATGCCTCCCTGATACCAGCCCTGTACATACAGATCGCGCCCCGGGACCGGAATGATTCCGCCGTTGTGCGAGACGCAGTTTTCTTCGGCAGACTGCGCCGTGGGAAGTTTGAAGTAGGCGCGCTGGGTCTGCTTCTTTTTCGCGTCCAGCGAAATGACCGTGTTGCCACCCAGTTCGATCATGCTCGAGGCCTGGCACATCGGACCCGTGCCGCCGCCCCATTCGTCGGTCTGAATGAGCTTCTTGCCATCGTTGCTGAACGCGGCTGTATGACGACCCTGAAAGTTATTGGTATCGGTGAGGGCATCGAGCCGAACCGGCTTTTCGGGGTTGGTGATATCGACGAGAATGGAGTGCGTCGAGCAGGCGGCCGCGAGCAGGTTGAGCGACGGATAGGCGGTCACATCGTGGCAATTGCGCGGTCCTGTCTGTTCGGGCATCCCCACCGGCGGTGCGGCGGCGTCTGCGGCGGCACTTGCAGCCGCTGCAGCACCACGACCGCGCCCGGCCGCCGCGCGTCGCGGGTCGGTTGGCGCACAGAACTGCTTGCATTCACCAGCGCCGCCGAGACCGGTGAAAATGCGCGCGCCGGGAATGACGACCGCGCGCTCAGGGGCGTTGAGCGGCACCTTGATGATATCGAGCTGATACAGCGAGTTCGTGGGGTCGGCCGGATCGTTGCCGTTCTTGCATCCGGCGAGTTCCGTCTCGGGTCGGGCAGCCGACTGACCGGAGACGTACAGATAGACGATGTTGCGATCCGTCGGGCTGGGCACGACGGTATGGGTATGTGAGCCTTTGCAGGTCTGCACGTTCTTCACGAGCTTGGGCGCCTTCGGATTGGAGACGTCGAAGATGCGCACGCCGGCCATGTGATCTTTGGGGTCCTGCACGCCGCCACTGCCGCAATCGTTGCGATTGCCCGCCCCTTCGGCGGACACAAACAGCAGGTTCCCGACAATCGACGGGTCGCCTTGCGACGTGGTGCATTGGACGACCGAGGCCACGACTGGCTTGGCCGGATCGGTGATGTCCCAGATGGTGAAGCCGGCGAAGTTGCCTTGATACGCGTAGTGCGTGCCGAAGGCGATGTCGGAGTTGGCAAACGTCAGGCCGCGAACGGTGTCGAACTGCGCCGGCTTATGCGTGTTGGATACGAGGCGCATGTTGAGCGCCGCGGTACCGGCATCATACCGCCCCGGCGTGAGGTTGCTGCGTGGATCAGTCTTGCTCGGGTACGTCTGCGCCGACGCCACCGTCGGTGCCACGACCGTGGCGAGGAAGAGCATCAGGCTACGGGCGACGCGCATCGGGTCATACTCCAGCAAAGGGACGGCAGGGAGGCCGTTCGCCGTGGTCGATGCCACGAGCGTGCGGCGGGGGCACCAGAGACGGGCGCCCTACTTGGGCGGGAGCTGCGCGAGCAAACGTTTCATGATGCCGATCTCGCCGGTCTGCGCGGTCACGACATCGTTCGCGAACACTGAGACATCCACTTCCTGCGCGGCGCGTGGCGACGCAAGCAGGTCGTCGACCATCTTGAGTGCACCGGCGTGGTGCTGGATCATCATGGTGAGAAATGCCCGATCAAAGGCCACACCTTTCGACGCATCAAGCTCCTTGAGCTGCTCGTCGGTCAGCATGCCGTCCATCTTCATGTGCCGCCAGGACGACGTGTCCGGCACGAACTGCTTGTACCGGCGCAGCCACTCCTGCATGATGAGAATCTCCGGCACCTGCGACTGATCGATCTTGTTCGACAGTTTGAGGACCTGCGGACTGGCGCCATGCGCTTCGGCCATGCGCGACATGACGATCGCCTGCGCGTGGTGGGCGATCATGCCCTGCATGAATTCGACGTCGGCCTTCGTGTAGATCGCGCCCTTGGGGATCACGATCTCCGGGCCCATGTGCATGCCGGCCATGTCATGCCCGCCTTGCGCGGAGACGACCGACGCGGCGCCGGCCAGCAGGGTGCAGACGGCGAAGGCGATGATCGAACGAGTGGCCATCATGGGGTGCGTACTCCGTCAGTGGGCCGGCGCGGTGGTCACGCCGGGCGGAAGGGGTTGCCGTGGAGGAGGCAAGCCTGATGACGATACGCCCCGGGGCCGCGTGGCACTAGACGTGGACGGTTTGGCCAACGCCTGAGCGGTGCCGGCTACATCGGTGTCTCCGTGGTCACTTGCCCGTCGACACCCAGACCAGGACCCGTGAAAACAATTGCCCCTCGTCTTCGATGCGTTCGTGCGGCTCGACTGGTCCGCGAGTCACTCGACCGTCGCGGTCCTGAATGCGAAAGGCCGACAGTGTGAACTCGGCGCCGTCCTTGAGTTTCTGCGGCACCAATCGCAGCGGAGGAATGCCACAGGTTGGCGTTCCGAAAACGCGCGTGTCATTGCGACCTGTGAAGGCAATAGCCAGCAGTTCACCCGTACCCGCTGTGCCGCCATCCACCAGCACCGCGATGCGCCGCTTTTTGCCCGACAGCTTGAACTGGCCGAGGTTCATCTGCAGCTCTTCACCGTTGGTCTTGATGGATGATTCGCCCGCGTTGAAGGGGACAACGGAGTTGGCGTACTGCATCTTGAAGACTGTGCCGTCGCCCATGACCGGGGAGAGCCCGATGACCGCCGCTGGCAAGGATCCCATGAAGTATCCCCGCAGATCGATGATCCAGTGCACGGCGCCGTTGTCGTCGCCCGTTTTGAGCGCCGTGCGCACGGCGACCGCCGCTTCCCGCTCGGCGCGGACGCCCCGACTGGGGACCGGCGTCGCCTTGAGATAACCGACATCGCCAGGGACCACCGGAGCGGTGGCGTTGGTGCGAACACAGCGCGGCTGATCTGGGCCGACGACCTGTCCGGAGGCCGAGCGGTACATCGCCCACGGATCGCGGATCTCGACAAGGGCCACACGAATCGCCGGATACGCGTCGGCAAGTGTCTGCGCGCCGGCTGCGGCGGCCAGCGTTTTGGATTCGACCTGTCCCCAATCGATGTCGTCGCGGTCGACGCGATACTCACGCAGTTTGCTGACGAACTGTCGCAAGTATGATTTGACATCTGAGGCGATGGGTCGCTCTTGGGCGGAGAGCGTGCGAGGGGCGAGGGCGGCAGCAATCACGAGAAGGCCGACACTCAGCAACCCGCGGAGGTGTGATGCGGCGGTCATGCGCCCGACGAAAAAGCCTGTTCGCAGCATCACATGGTCTCTCATGATTGGGATACTGACAATGCCGTACACGCTCGCGAATGGATACAACTAAATTGCCGACACTGAGGCGTTCAAGCCTGAGCGGCGTGACACCCAGCGCGCCCACCGCTCCCGTCTTCCTCCATTCCGCGTGACCCTGCTCTCTGTATCCAACGTCGGCGTGTCGTTTGGCGCGACTGAACTCTTCAAGAACATCACGTTCACGGTCGCCCAAGGTGAGCGGTGGGGGATCATCGGCCGCAACGGCGCCGGCAAGTCCACGATCTTCAAGATCATCACCGGTGATCTGCAGCCCAATGTGGGCAGCGTGGCGCGCAAGCCCGGACTCCGGCACGCGCTGCTCGACCAGCATCGGGCGTTTGAAGGGGCGACCACGGTGTGGGAAGCCGGCGCCGCGGCATGGCGCGAGGTCATGGCGCTCGAGCAGCGGCTCGCGGAACAGGCCATCGAGCTCGGCGAGATGGGCGAACGCGTGACGGACGAATTTCTCGAACGATTCGGGCGCGATCAGGAGCGCTTCGCGGACATTGGCGGATACGTCTATCACGCGCGCGTCGACGCCGTCCTGCAGGGGCTCGGCTTTGACGCCGAGGAATCGAAGACGCGACTGGTGTCAACGCTGTCCGGTGGTGAACGCGGGCGCGTGGGATTGGCCGCGCAGCTCATCGCACCTGCCGACCTGCTGTTGCTCGACGAACCCACCAATCACCTCGATCTCGACACCACCACGTGGTTGCAGGAGTGGCTGAGCGAGGCCGATGAAACGGTGATTGTGGTATCACACGACCGCGCGTTCATGGATGCGGTGTGTACCAACATTCTCCACGTCGAAGCCAAGTCGAGCGAGTCGTACAAGGGGAACTACAGTCAGTTTGTGCCGCAGCGCGCCGAACGACGGCTTTCGCGTGAGCGGGAACTGGAGAAGCAGCGCGCCTATGTGAAGAAGGAGGAGGAGTACATCCGGCGCAACATCGCGGGTGTCAACTCGTTTCAGGCCAAGGGGAAGCGCAAGCGGCTCGAACGCCTGCCGCGTCTTGCACCGCCACCCGGTGATCCGGCGGCCATGTCGCTTCGCTTTGAAGTGGCGGAGCGTGGTGGCGATCAGGTGACGGCGATCAAGGACCTCCGCGTGGAAGTTCCGGGCCGCGTGCTGGTGGAAGAATTCACGGCGGTACTGCGGCGCAATGACTTCGTGGCGTTGGTGGGCCCGAACGGGGCGGGGAAGTCGTCATTCATCTCCACCATCCTCGGCGATCGCGAGGCGGCGCACGGCGACGTGCGCGTGGGTGGGTCCATCACACCCGCGTACTTCCGGCAGGATCTATCCGATTTGCCGCTGCGCAAGTCGATGTATGATGCCATCCAGGATCAGCGTCCACTCTGGAGTCGGGGCGCCGTGCAGAACCATCTGGGTGCATTCGGATTCAGTGGCGACGAGGTGCTGCGCGAGATTCAGACGCTCAGCGGCGGCGAGCGCGCGCGCATGGCGCTGGCGTTGATGACGTTGGCACGCGCGAACCTGCTGGTGCTGGACGAACCCACCAATCACCTGGACGTGGAGAACATCGAAGTCCTGGAAGATGCGCTCGACGAGTACGAAGGCACGGTGTTGCTGGTGAGTCACGACCGAGCTTTTCTGCGCGAGGTGGCCACGCGTGTCTGGTGGTTTGACGGAACGCGGCTGGTGGACTTCGACGGTCCGTTTATCGAGTGGGAGGCCGATCGCGCACGGAAGAGCCCTCGGTGACCGACGGCAACCTGACCTCCATCAGTCCGTTCTTTATCGTGAGGGACCTCACGGTATCGATCGCGCACTACGTGGAGCGATTCGGCTTTCACCTGGATATCCAGGGACCATCGGACGATGCGTACTATGCCCACGTCAGCCGCGACGGAATTGGCATCATGCTCAAGGCGATCACCTCCGATGTGTTGCCGATGCCCAATCACACGCGGCACGAGTGGGCGCGGTGGGATGCGTACATCTACACCGCGGATCCGGATCGGCTGTTTGCCGAGTTCACGCAACGCGGCGCGTCGTTCGTGAAGGCGCTGTCGTTCATCGACGCGGGACTGTGGGGTTTCGAAGTGACCGACGCCGACGGATACGTGCTCGCATTTTTCCGGACGCGAGAGGAGTAGGCATCCGCAAGCGCCTGGTCGCACCTGACGGGTCGTAGGATCATCTCGGGGCGATGGAAATGGATTATCGCAGGGTGTTCATGAGCGCAGAGGCTTCCCGCGTCGTTGCGTGCGCGGGACCGGCGCCCACTCGCAGCGCCGTGTGTGCGGCGCGTGCCCACACGCGCGCACTATCCGGCATGCTGAGAGCGACAAACGCACGAGCCAGATAGAGATTCGCAAGCCCAACGTCCGCGCTTTGTGTTGCCGTGAGTGAGTCGGTATTGGCAATTTGGCGCATGACGGTGGCGAAGGTACGCGCCCGTTCAGCGCGACCTTGACTGAGTAGGAGCGGAACGAGCGTGCGGAGGGCGCTCCACGATTTTCGCGTGGTTTGCGGCGCGAGGAGGACACCGTCCAGCGTCATCACGCCCTCAAGCATGATCACCGCGCTGGCGGTGTCCTGACGCGCGGCGGCGATGCCGGCGCTGAGGATCAAACTGTCGCGGTCGACCGGCCGCTTGAGTGCGCGCAGCATCGCCAGGTACTGCGTGAGCGCCGGCGCTGCCTCCACACCCCGTCCCAGCGACGAGAGACTCCGAACAATGCCGAACTGCGCGCGACTTTCGATGACGGGATCTTTGCGCTTGGCAGCGCTGGCGGCGACGGCACGATACCAGACCAGCGCAGAGTCGGCCTGCCCATCCGCGAGTAGCTCGGACGCGAAGTTGAAGCCGGTGGTCGGATTGATCCCGCCGGCCGTGTCGGCCGCCATGAGCCGCGCATTGACTTGCGCCCAGATCGGGAGGATGGCGGCGCGTTCGCCGAGCGGACCTCGCTCGGTCGCAATGTTGGCCATGACGCCTGTAGACGCGAACGAACCAGCGAGACCAAGCCGCGTCAGCGCGTCCTGCTGACGCTCCAACACCGCAATGGCCTCACGGCCGCGATTCCTGCTTCCCAAGTGACCCGCCAGCAGCGACTGCACCGCCACCATCTGCAGGGTGTTGCTTCGACCAGTACTGTCGAGAATGGCCACCACTCGACGATACACGATGAGCGTCGAGTCGATCGCGGCCGTCCGCGGAAACAGGCGTGCTCGAGCCAACAGACAGGCGACGCGATCCACCTCCGCCGCTGCGGTCGTGCCGGCGACGACCGCCTCGGCGCGCACCAGCTGCCGTTGCGCTGACTCAACGTTGTTGGTCGCGACATAGTGGCGGGCGAGCGCGCACGCCGTGGCAAACATCGCCGGTACATCCGCGACGCGACGTGCCGAGGAATCGGCGCGCAGGAGGAGGACGTGGACTTCTTCGTTTCTGTCCAATTCGGCGTATCGATCGGCAAAATTCAGCAGTAGCGAGATGGTGACACGTGGGTCGGTGGTCGTTCCTGCGTCGAACATCTGCACGCCTTTGTCGACCAGCTGTTTCTGACTGAGCGCGGTGGTGCCGATCTGCGACATGAGCAAGGTCTGGAACTGTCGTGTCGCCTCCGCACGCTCGGCCTGGAACACGGCACGATCGCGCTCGCGCTCCGCTCGCCACGCTTGGCGAACGGCTACGCCGGCAGTGGCCATCAGCGCCAGGAGTGCCACAGACGCTCCCGCCACGCTCGTCCGATTGCGCTGCAAGAAGCGACGCATCCGATAGCCACGCGTATCCGGCCGTGCGCGCACCGGTCTCTGCTCCACGTAGCGCCCGAGGTCATCGTTGAATGCCGCCGCCGTCTCGTACCGTTCGCCAGGCGATTTCCTGAGCGCCTTGCGAAGAATCGAATCCAGATCGCCGAGTGCCGTGCGCCTCGGCTCGGACTCGAGCGTGCTGCGCAGAATGTCCGCAGCGGTGCGACTGTCCCCTGCCGTGGGATGCACGCCCGTCAGCAGCTGATAGGCGACTACGCCCGCGCTATAAGTGTCGCTCGCCGTGCCAATCGCCTCGCCGCGCAGTTGCTCTGGTGAGGCGAACAGCGGCGTGAGCGCGCGGCCCCCATCGACCGTCACGGCGGACGGGTCGTCTTCTCGTGAGTGCATCAGCTGCTTGCCGATGCCAAAGTCGAGCAGCGTGACGCGGGCGCCGGCGCGCACCAAAATGTTGGATGGTTTGAGATCACGATGCACAATCAAGTGTGCATGGGCATGACTGATCGCCTCGAGCATCTGGCGAACGAGGTCGATTCGGGCCGTCTCCGAGAGTCGATGCTCGCGCGCGTACACATCGAGCGGTACACCCTCGACGTATTCCATGACCAGATACGGCTGACCAGTTTCGGTGACACCAGCGTCGAGCAGGCGCGCGATGTTCGGGTGCGACAACGTCGCCAGTAGCGTGCCCTCCATTCGGAACTGTTCGATGGCGAGTGGCGTGACGCTGGAGAGATGCAGCAGCTTGATCGCCGCGCGTCCCGTAAACGTCCCGTCCGCGCGGTGCGCCAGCCAGACCGTGCCCATGCCGCCCTGACCGATAAGCGCATCAAGCGTCCATGCGCCGATCGGCGTACCCGCCAGCGAGGTGGCCCACCCGCCCAGAAGCTGCTCGAGTGAGTAGCGACCCGGGCCGCTGGGCAGCAGCTCCTGCGAGGCCCTCTCGTCGGCGAGAAGTCTCGCCAACGTGTCCAGGACTTCGGGGCTCTCGCCGTGCAGGCTTGCCAACCACTGTGTACGGGCCTCGGGCGCGAGGTCGAGTGCGAGGTCAAGCAGGGGGCCAACGCGAGCGTACAGCAGTGGGTCGAGCGGTCGTGCCTCGTTCATTCGCGTACTGATCAGGGAAGGCAGCAGACGGTCACGAAACGCGCCGACGATGCGGGGGGCATGGCGTCCACCTCGCAGAGAATGCCAACGCGGGATTGAAAACACGGCAGCCGCATTCCCTGCGCCAACCGATCGAGCGACTATGCCACCTCGGCCAGAGGTCGCGCAGTGGAGACGTTGTGATGCGCCTCCGCAGCCAAGTGGTGCGCGAAGAACGCCCCCACCAGAGCCAGATACTCAGGTCCCGTTGCGAAGAATGACGAAAGATGTCCCGTGCCGGATGTGATCCACATCTCGCCGTCGCCTGCATGCGCGAGTATCCGCGCGTGATGTACCGGAACAAATGGGTCGTGCTCGGCATGAATCACAAGTGTGGGCCGACCACGCAGACGCTTCATGTTCACGCCCGGTGCATGACGCAACAGATTTTCGCCGGTCAGGGCACGTGCCGCAACCAGTGCCCCCGCGAGCACGAACAACGGAAGCTTGGTGAGGCGGGTGAATTGGGCGGCGAGCACCTCGTGAAGCGACGCATAGGCGCTGTCGGTGATCAGCGCGCCGATGGCCGGCTCCTCGGCGGCGGCCGCGATCGCACTGACGCCGCCCATGGAGGCGCCCAGAATGCCAATGCGGCCCGCCGAATATCCACGGTGCAGGAGGAAATCGACCGCCCCCAGAATATCATGGCGCTCCCGACGTCCGAACGTGAGTCGCGCGTGATCGCTTTCGCCGTGCCCTCGCAGGTCAAGCATCAGTACGCTGAGGCCGCGGAGCGCCAGACTCTCGACCAGTGACTCCGTTGTGCCGCGGAGCTCGTCGCCGCGGCACGCATCACGACCGTGTACGAGGATGACGACGCCCGTTGCGTCACGCACGCACCGATACGACGCGATGAGTTGCAGTGACTCGCCGCGAGCACAAAACTGCACGCGTTCGTAGGCGGTACCATGGTGCGCGGGCGAACGGACACGGCGCGGCGTCGTGAAGAGATGTGCGACGACCACCGCGATCACGGTGTACAGCAGGGCCAGCAGGGCGCCCACGCTTGCGACGATCAGGAGGCTGGACATCGCTGTTAGCGGCGGAGGCCAAGATGCTCCGGTGAACCGGGTAACACCGTGTTGGCGCCGTCTGCCGCGCCGCCGTACGCCGTAGATTCGAGGGGCGCTCCGAGCAATTGCGCCAACTCCCGCGCCACCGTGGGGCAGTCGATCCGAAGCTCCTGCAGCCACGCCTGACGTTCTGTCACATTGAGATCGAGCGCGCAGGTGACGAGCGGCTGCAGGGCGTTCCGGAAATGGCGCGCAACGTGGAACATGCTGGTCTCCGAGTCGGGGTGGCGTGACCGCGCGAGGCGGCCCCGTACCCAGACAATCGGGAAACGATTGCCAAACACGACACGGTCCGGTCACCGCGTCTCGGGACTACTCATTCCAGGCCTTTCGGCGTGGCTGGTCGGCTCAGGGCTCCGACGCCTGATCGAGCATCGAGCGGCGGAGAAGCAAGCGCGCCTTCTTCCAATCGCGCTGCACCGTGCGCTCGGACACCCCTCGCATGGCGGCAATCTCGCCAAACCCGAAGCCGCAGAAGAAGTGCAAGTCCACGAGCTCTGCCAACGGGCGGTCGAGGGCCGCCAGACCGTCTAACGCGTCGCTGAGCGCTTCAATTTCGACCAGGTCATTGGCGTCGGGAGCTGCTGACGGCGTCGCCGTATCAATGCCGGTGATGTGAAACTCGCCCCCGCGCTTTTGCGCCCGCCGGTTTCGGACATAGTCGATCATCAGGCCGCGCATCGCTCGCGCGGCATAGGTCATGAAGCGCGCCCGGTCGGGGAATGCGGCCCCGTCTCGTGAAGCCATGCTGAGGTAGGCCTCATGCAGTAGCGTGGTGGCGCCAAGGGTCAGCTGCCCCCCGTTTCGCGCGAGCTGGCGTTCGGCCAGCCGATGCAGATCGGTGTACATCGCCGTGAAAAGACGATCGGCAGCACTCGGTTCGCCGGCTTCCACGTCACGAATCAGTTCGGCGAGGCTGTCAGGCATTCGAGGAAGTTTCGGGGGAGATCCGGCGTCGCGCCGATCGCTGCGCGGTGAGGTGCTGGTGAGGTGCTGGTGAGGCGCTGAGGAACGTAGCACGGCTACCCGCGCTGTGTCGAAGTCGTCAGCGGACAGAATATGCCAAGCGCGGCCACCCCATCCTCGGACGCTCAGGTCCATCGTCCGATTGATTGCTTCGCCTATCGAGGTAGTCCTTTGTTCATGCGGTGACGGACTCACGGTCATCCACGGCAGCAGATGTCAGCAGGCGGCGCGTGGCCGAGTCTGTTGGTCCGCCGTGACCTTTGCACCGGCATGTCAT
>JAGNMU010000080.1 GCA_017991005.1 Gemmatimonadaceae bacterium
CTGGAGGCCCACGCGGCTTCGCCGCATGCGGTACATCTGATCGTCACCGATCTGCGATTGCCGCGCGGCAGCGGTGCCGACGTGATCGACGCCTCCCGTCGTGTCACCCCGGGCGCGGCACTCGTGGCCATCTCGGGGTTTCTCGAGCATCCAGTGGTCGCCGAGCGCGCCGAGCGACAGGAGTTGTTCTTTCTGCCCAAGCCGTTCTCCTAGCGCGAATTGCTCTCGGCCATCGACGAAGCGCGCAAGTACGGTGCGCGCGCAACGCACTGACCGGCGCCGTTCTCAGAGCACCGCAACAGGATCGCGATCCACCACGAGTCGCAGATCGGCCTGTTTCGGGACCGGGCAGCGTTCGGCGATGTAGCGGGCCAGCCGTGTCATCACGCCGCCACGGGCGGACTTGATCAGCAGGTGCCAGCGCCATCTGTCCTTGATGCGATCAATCGGACACGGCGCGGGGCCGACCAGCACGACATCACGCAGGCCTGCACGCGCGATGAGCGCGGTGATCCACGCCGCGGCGGCGATCGCCGCGGACGCCGTCGCCGTTTGGTCGGTGCCGCTGATGACCACGTTCGAGAGCGACACGAACGGCGGATAGGTGGGTGCGCGGCGATGCCCCAACTCTTCCTGCACAAAGGCCAGAAAATTGTGCGTGAGTGCATGCCGCACCGAGTGGTGCTGTGGCATGCGCGTTTGTATGAGCACATCGCCACCCTTTGGCCCGCGCCCGGCGCGACCGGCCACTTGGCTCAGCAGCTGAAAGGTGCGTTCCGACGACCGGAAGTCGGGGAGATTGAGTCCGGTGTCCGCGTCGATCACCCCGACGAGTGTGACATTCGGAAAGTCGAGTCCCTTGGCAATCATCTGCGTGCCGAGGAGGATGTCGATCTCCCCGCTGCCGACACGATCGAGAATCGCGGTGTGCGCCCATTTGCCACTCGTCGTATCGACGTCCATGCGCGCGAGTCGTGCGGCCGGAAATCGTTCCGCCACCAACCGCTCGACCTGCTGGGTACCGAGTCCGCGCCGACGAAGCTGTTCATCGCCACACTGCGGGCATCGCGTTGGCACCGCCGTCTGATGCTGACAGTAATGACACACCAGCGACTCAGGCACACGATGATACGTAAGTGAGATGCTGCAGTGCGGACACACCTGCACGTCGCCGCAGGCGTGACATTGCATGTAGGCGGCATAGCCGCGGCGGTTGAGCAGCAACAGACTCTGCTCGCCGCGCACCAGGCGCGATTCGATGGCCGCACTGAGCACCGGACTCAGGATCCCGAGCGAGGCGTCGTACGGGGCATTGGGCGCACGAGCGGCAACGGTTTCGCGCAACACCGCGCGCATATCCACCACGGCAACCGGCGGCAGCACCGCGCCGGCGGCGCGCACCGGCAGTGTGAGACGAATGGACTGTCCGCGTTCGGCCCGCTCCCAGCTCTCGAGACTCGGCGTGGCACTGCCGAGGACAACCACCGCCCCCTCCGCGCGCGCGCGCACGATGGCGGCTTCCCGCGCGTGGTACCGCGGGGTCTCCGACTGCTTGTAACTCGACTCGTGCTCTTCGTCGACAATCACCACGCCCACGTGTTCGAGCGGGGCAAAGAGTGCGGAGCGCGCGCCCACGGCGATGCGCTTGTCGCCGCGGCGGAGCGCCTGCCACGCATCATGCCGCTCACCGTCGCTGAGCCCCGAGTGCAGCACCGCCACATCGTCGCCAAACGCGCCGCGAAACCGGTCGACGGTTTGCGACGTGAGCGCGATCTCCGGTACCAGCACGATGGCGGTACGTCCACCCTGCGCCAGCACGGCGCGCAGCACTTCGATGTACACCAGTGTCTTGCCGCTACCGGTGATGCCATGCAGCAGAAATGTCTGCCCTGGTGCACCGGCCAGAATGGCGGCGACGGCCGTGCGTTGTGCCTCGGACGGTACCGGAGGCGGCGCCACACCGGCGCGGTCCGCAAACGGATCGCGGGTCATCGCTTCATCGCGCACGTCCACGAGGCCACGCTTCGCCAGCGCCGTGATGACCCCCGCCGAGCAGTTGGCCTGCTGTCTGAGCGTTTCCAGCACCGCCATCCCGCCCTGTGCCTCGAGCAGTTCAAAGACCACCCGTTGCTGCTTGGCACGCGCGAACATGTGCTCACGCTCGAGCAGTGACGGCAATTCCCGGCGTACGCGCACCACTTTGCGCTGCTTGGTCGCGGAAGCGCGCGCGCGCGGCGTGGCGAGTGTGGCTGGCAGCATCGCGCGCAGGGCCAGTCCGATTGGCGCCGCGTACCAGTCGGCAATCCACCGCCCCGTTTCCAGCAACGCGTGCGGCAGCGATGGCGAATCGTCGAGCACGGCCTCGATCGGCTTGAGGACGATGCCGTCGGGTGGTTCGGTCATGCCAAGACAGATCCCGACCTCGCGACGCGCGCGAAACGGCACCAGCACACGGGAGCCGGCCGGAATCGGCGTCGCGATGCCGTCGGGGACGGTGTAGGTGAACGTCCGGAACAGCGGAACCGCGAGCGCCACCTCGACACATCGGGTGGCGGTCATGCGCGCGTTATCGTCGCTGCACGCCGAGCCCCGGCGCGTCCGTCAGGGTGATGCGTCCGCCAGGGATGGCAGGACCCACAAACGGATCATCGGCGAGCAGTGCGGCGCCGTCGAGATCGGCATCGTCGAGCAGCGGTGAAAAATGCGCCGCGGCCGCAATGCCCAGCGTGCTTTCGATCATGCACCCGCACATCACGCGCATGCCATGTGCGCGCGCCACGGCAATCATCCGCATCGCTTCACGCAGCGAACCGCACTTGGCCAGCTTGATGTTGATCCCGTCCACCACGCCGTGCAGTTTGGGAATGTCGCTCGCCACCAGACAGGATTCGTCGGCGACCACGTCGATGGGAGAGCGCTCACGCACAAAGCGCAGCCCCTCCAGATCGTGCGGAGGAAGCGGCTGCTCCAGCATGTCCACGCCATACGTGGTGAGTGTGTCGAGCATGCCCAGCGCGCGCTTGGCCGTCCACGCGGCATTGGCGTCAACACGCAAAATCGCGTCCGGCGCTTCTTCACGGACAATGCGCACGATGTCAGCGTCGCGTGCGGTGCCCAGTTTGATCTTGAGAATCGGGTAGGCCGCCGCGTCCCGCACCCGCGCGCGCAGCGTCGCGTCATCCGGCGCGATGCCGATGGTGAAGCTCGAACGTGGCGTGGCCGTGCCATCGAGTCCCCACAGCGCCCACAACGGCACGCCCAGTCGTTTGGCCTGCAGATCGTGCAGCGCCGCACTGATCGCGCAACGCGCCGCTGCGTTGAAGCGCAGCACTTTTTCAAGCTCGCGTTCAATCGCGTCGATCGACCATCCGTCCGCCTGCGCCAGCACCGGAGTGAATCGTTCGAGCGCCGTCATCACGCTCGCCGCCGTCTCGCCGTAAAACCGGCTGGGAGCGGCTTCACCCCACCCGTCCAGCCCGTCGTCGGCACTCTGCGCGTCGCGCACACGCACCCACACCACCTGAAATTCACTCGTGCCCCCGCGGGCAATGATGAACGGGTGGCGAGTGTGAACGGTGACAATCTCTGCAGTCAGTTGCACCTGATGACTCAGTGAGGGGTCAGGCCAGTCTGGCGCGCGGCGCGCGCCATGCGCGCATCGGCCGAGGCCGCGCTCCCCGCACCGGCCAGATAAGCGATCAGCGCGTCGGCCAGCTCAAAGCCGCGATCATAGCGATCCGAGGCGGGCTTGGCGAGGCACTTCATCACGATGGCACTCAACGCGGCGGGCACTTTGCCGTCGATGTGATCGGGAGCGACCGGTGCCTCGTGCACATGTTTGTAGCCCACCGCATACGAGTCTTCGCCGTCGAATGGCGGACGTCCGATCAGCATCTCATAGAGCAGCAAACCGACCGCATACAGATCGCTGCGGCCATCCACCAGCTTGCCCATCGCCTGCTCGGGCGACATGTAGTGTGGCGTGCCCATTGCCCGCCCCGAGGCCGTCAGCCGCCCGTGAAAACGCGCCGTGGCGATGCCGAAATCGGTGAGTGCCACATTGCCGTCTTCGTCGAACAGAATGTTGTCAGGCTTGATGTCGCGATGGATCACGCCGTGCCGGTGCGCGTAGTCGAGCGCGCACGCCACCTGCGCCGCAATCGAGGCCGCAGGTGTCGCCGGAACGGTCTTCTGCCGTGCCAGCCGATCGGCCAGCGACCCACCGGCGTAATACGGCATCACCAGATAGTCCACGTCGCCGGCCGAGCCCATGTCGGCAATGGCGCATACGAACGGATGCACCAGCCGCGCGGCCGCTTCCGCTTCGCGCCGAAAACGCAGACGCATCTCTTCTTCCTGCGCCAGCGTCTTGTGCAGCACCTTGATGACCAGCGGCCGCCCGAGTGCGACGTGGCGTGCGAGATAGACGTGCGCCATGCCGCCCGATCCCAGACGCTTCACGATCGTGTAGCGATTGCCCGTGGCCTGACGCAGCTCCCGCAACTCATCGTCGGGGATATCGAAGGGCGGCGCGCTGACTTCGGGCAGCGCTGCGTTGCAGCGCGTGCAGCGCGCGGCGGAGGCGCGATTCCAGGTCCCGCATTCCGTACAGAACATCGACGCGAGGTTCGGGGAGAGTCGGGCGGGCGTCGGCCTAGAAAAGACGCCGGCGACGCAGGAAGTATAGCAGGGCGCCGCCCAGACCCAGCTGAATGACCAGCAGCAGCCAGAACCCGTGCGGCCAATGCTGCAGCGGGATCTTCTGGAAGTTCATGCCCCACATGCCGCTCACCACCACGAAGGGCAGCGACATCGTGGCGACCAGTGAGAGGCCCTTTGTGCTGGTGGCCAGACGATTCGACACCTGCGTGAGATACGCGTCCATGGTGCTGCTGAGCAGTTCCCGGTACGTATCGAGCGCGTCGTTGATCCGGAGCACGTGGTCGTAGATGTCGCGGAAGTAGATCTGGACATCGGGTGTCAGCAACGTGCTGGGACGGTTGGTGAGCACGTTCATCACCTCCCGCGACGGCTGCAGATAACGGCGCAACGACAGCACGAGCTGCTTCACCGTGAAAATGTCTCGCAGCACATCTTCGTCGAAGGTGGTGAAGACGCGCTCTTCCAACCCCTCGATGAACCCGTCGAGCTGATTGAGGATCGGAAAGAAGCTGTCCACCGTGTCGTCAAGCAGCGCGTGCAGCGCACGCTCGACGCCGCGCGTCAACAGCTCCGGCGACCGGCGCATCACGTCCTGCACGCGATCGACCGATGGCATCGCTCCGGCGTGCACCGTCACCAGAAACTTGGGGCCCAGAAAGCAGTACAGATCCTTGGTTTCCAGATCGTACGGATCTTCCGTTTGATCGGCCAACGCCACGCCGCGAATGATGATGAACAAGAAATCCGCGTACTCTTCGATCTTGACGCGCGAATGCGGGTTGAGCGTATCCTCGATCGCGAGCGGGTGAAATCGAAACACCTTCTCCAGCAACGCATGCTGGGATCGCACGGTCGAGTCGATATCCACCCAGAGCGGCCCGCCCTCAGCCAGCAGCTGCGCGACTTCGCGCGGGTGGCAATCCAGCACGTCGGTTCCGTCGGGCGCGCGATAGATGGTGCGCGGGAGCGCGTCGGCCACAGGAAGAGTCATGGACGGGAAGCTACGCGTTCGTCGCGCTCACGCCAACGCGGCCAGATGCACCATCACCGCCGCGGCGACAGCGTCCGGGTCGTACCCGCCCTCGAGGGCGCTCACCAGCCGACCATCACACCACGTCGTTGCACGAGACACCAGCGCCCGGGTCAGCGCGCCGATCTCCGTGTCGGTGAGTGTGAAGCCACCCAACGGATCGCCGGACAGGCAGTCGAATCCGGCGCTCACCAGCACGAGGTCGGGGGTGAAATCGGTGGTGGCCGCATCGACGGCCTGCAGCAGCGCGTGCACATACGCCTCTGGTGCGAGTCCCGCCGCCATCGGGACATTGAAGATCGTGCCCAATGGCCCGCAATCGTCGGCCGCGCCCGTGCCCGGATACCAGGGCCACTGGTGCATGGACACGAAGTGAATGCGGGGCTCGTGCTCAACCAGCGCCTGGGTCCCGTTGCCGTGATGCACATCCCAATCCACGATCAGCACGCGTTCGCAGCCCGGCCGGGCCAGCGCGTAGTGCGCCGCGATGGCCACGTTACCGAACAGACAGAACCCCATCGCCCGATCCCGCACCGCATGGTGTCCCGGGGGCCGAACGGCACAAAAGCTTCGCACCGCGCGACCATCGAACGCCATGTCGACGGCGTCGAGCAGACATCCCACGGCGGCCGTGGCCGCGTCCCATGAGCCGGCGCTCACCACCGTGTCCGGATCCAGCCTTCCTCCACCCGCCGCCACCAGCGCGGCGACGCGGTCCACGTACGCCGCATCATGCACCAGCAGCAGCGCGTCCCGCGTGGCATGGCGACCTTCATGATGGATCAGCGCATGGTACAGCTCGGGCTCGTAGCGCAGGGCCCGCGGAATGGCGCGCAAACGCCCGACATGTTCGGGGTGCGACCAGCCGGTGTCGTGGCGGCCGCAGTCGGAATGCGAAATGAGTGCGACGGACGTCGTCACGAGCAGAACCGGTACGATGAAGTTGATGACCGCGACGGGCCGCGCCTCAGGCGCGACTGGACGGTTAACCAGGATGCCGCACGGTGAGGGGCGCCGATCCTGTGATATTTAGTGATATTCCAGCATGACAGTGCCCACGGTGCTGGTGATCGACGACGAGCCGCAGATCCGCCGGGTCGTGCGTAATGCCCTCGAAGATGATCAATTGCACGTCCTCGAGGCCGCAACCGGTCGTGACGGGCTGGATCAGGCCGCCGCGCGGCGGCCGCAACTGGTCGTCCTCGATCTCGGACTCCCCGATGTGGCCGGTATCGACGTCTGCCGGGATATCCGCACCTGGAGCTCGGTGCCGGTGATTGTCCTCTCGGCGCGCCACTCCGATCTGGAGAAAGCGGCGCTGCTGGACGCCGGTGCTGACGACTACATCACGAAGCCGTTCAGTCCGCTCGAGTTCCGCGCGCGCGTGCGGGCCCAGTTGCGACGCGCGTCGATGATTGGCACCACGCCGGACGATGCCGTCATCCGCGCCGGCCCGCTTCGGATCGATCTGATCAAACGGCTGGTGACACGCGATGACGTCGCGGTGCACCTGACGCCGACCGAATGGGAGCTGCTGCGTGTGCTGGTATCGCACGGAGGGCGTACCCTCACCCATTCATTTCTCTTCGCGCAAGTCTGGGCGCGCTCACACGGTGATCCGCAACAGCATCTGCGCGTGCACGTGGCCAGTCTGCGCCGCAAACTCGAACAGGATGCGGTGCGGCCAAAGATTCTGCTGACCGAACCGGGTGTCGGGTATCGATTCGAGGTGGATGGCTGACATGCGCGAATCTGCGGGGCGCACCGTTGGTCGGGCGTGGGACTGGGCACTGTGGATCGGCATGCTGGCGATTGTCACCACCCTGCTCTTTCTGCTGCGCGATTCACTCGGCAGTTCGCTTGGCGCCGCGCACATCGTGCTGGCCTATCTCGTGCTCGTGCTTGGCGCGAGCGCGCGCGCCGGACGCACGGTCGGCATGACACTGTCGGTGCTCGCCTTTGGCTGCTTCAACTTCTTCTTTGTGCGGCCGTATCACACGCTGGCCGTCGCCGCGCCGTTGGATTGGCTGGTGCTTGGCGCGTTTCTCGCCACCAGCCTGATCGCCGCGCAGTTGTTGGCCCGTGCGCAGCGCGAAGCCGACGATGCGCGCCAACGTGCCGCCGAGGTGGATCGCCTGGCGTTGGTCGGCGCCGAAGCGCTGAACGCGGGACGCGCGGATGAAGCACTGCGCGCGATTGTCGATGTGATTCGGTCGTCACTCGACGTCGCCCGTTGCGTCGTACACGTCCGCGATGCCACGGGCCAGATGACGCTCGGTGCCGAGAGCGGCGCGGTGGCCGTCGCACACGATGCGGAGACGGCTCCGGCACGCGCCCGTGCGCCCGGACTCCCCGATGCCGCGCACCTGTTGGCGTGGGTGGCCGAGCATGGCCGTCCCGCGGCCGTGCGCCCCGACGGGGCCCTGCGTTTTGCCGATCCCGGCGCGCCGGTGGAACAGGCAGCCAGCCTGTTTGACGTGTCCGGCGCCAAAGCGCTCATGCTGCCACTCCGTGTGCATGATCGTGTGGTCGGCGTGCTGGAGCTGCGGCACGACGATCTGATGACCCTCGACACGCCCCGTCGCCGCCTTCTCGGGGCGCTCTCGCACTACGCCGCCCTCGGCGTGGAACGCATGCAGCTGGCATCCGAAGCCGAACATGCCGACGCACTGCGAGAGGCCGATCGGTTGAAGGATGCGCTGTTGATGTCCGTCTCACACGACTTGCGCACGCCGCTCACCACCATCAAGGCGCTGGCCCAATCCATCGGACGCGACGGTGACGAACGGGCCATCACGATTGAAGAAGAGGCGGATCGCTTGAATCATTTCGTGGCCGACCTGCTCGATCTGTCGCGACTGGCCGGCGGTGCGTTGCAGCTCAAACCCGAAGTGAACGCGGCCGAGGATCTGCTGGGCGTCGCGCTCGAGCGCATTCAGGGTGCAGCGGGTACACGCACCATCAATGTGTCACTCGACACACAGGAACCACTCCTCCTTGGCCGCTTCGATTTTTCCCACACGCTGCGCGTGTTGGTGAACCTGATGGAAAACGCGCTCAAGTATTCCCCCGCCAACACAGCGATCGATGTGTCGGCACGTCGCGGTGGTGAGCACGACGCGTACCTCGAGATCACCGTCGCCGACCGCGGTGCCGGGGTGGCCGACGTGGATCGAGACCGCATCTTCGAGCCCTTTTACCGCCCGGAAGGCACGCCGCCGGATACCGGCAGTGCGGGGCTGGGCCTGTCGATCGCGCGCCGGTTGTCGGAAGCGCAAGGCGGGACCGTCTACTACGAGCCACGGGAAGGGGGCGGCAGTCGGTTTGTCATGCGGCTGCCGGGCGTCAGCATGCACGAGCTGAACGCGCCGTAATTGCCCGCCGCGGTGAATCTTTGTGGAATCTTAATGCCCACTTCTGTCGCCTTTGTGCGAGCCGCACGCCGTTCCCGGTAGCGTGTGAGTGTCCCGCCGCACCTGACGATCAGCACGAGCGCGTGTCCAGGCTGATTGCGCGAGCGGGTGAGAGGATCGTCTTGTGCATTCGCTGGCCCATTCGGTTTCGACAGACACGCCCCTCGATAAGGACGCGGCACGACGGCGTCTCGCGGCGCTCTCACTCGGGGCGCTCGGCGTCGTCTATGGCGACGTCGGCACCAGTCCGTTGTACGCACTGCAGGAGTGCTTTTCGCCACACTACGGGCTCAAGCCCACGCTCGCCAATGTGTACGGCATCCTCTCGCTGATCATCTGGTCGATCTTCCTCGTCGTCGCACTCAAGTACATCGTCTTCATCCTGCGCGCGGACAACAAGGGCGAGGGCGGCATTCTCGCCCTGCTGGCTCTCGTGCTGCAACGCGAACACGAATCCGGGAATCGAACCCGTCGCGCGGTGCTGGTGGCGATCGGACTCTTCGGTGCAGCACTGCTGTACGGCGACGGCATCATCACCCCGCCCGTCTCGGTCCTTGGCGCGATGGAAGGGCTGGTGGTGATTGCGCCGTCGCTCAAGGCGTACATCGTACCGATCGCCTTCGTGGTGCTGCTGCTGCTGTTCGTGGCCCAGAAGCGCGGCACCGGTGGACTTGGCACGGTGTTCGGCCCCGTCGTATTGCTCTGGTTTGTGACGATTGGTGCGCTCGGCGCCGTCGAGATCGCACAGTCGCCCGGTGTCTTGCGTGCGCTCAATCCCTGGTATGGCGTGGCGTTTTTTCTCGAGCATGGTCGCCATGCGTTTGTCATTCTCGGGTCCGTCGTGCTCGCCATCACCGGGGCGGAGGCACTGTATGCCGACATGGGACACTTCGGCCGTCAGCCGATTCGTCTGGCATTCTTTGTTGCCGTGTTGCCGGCCCTGTTGCTCAACTACTTCGGCCAAGGCGCGCTGATTCTGCGCGACCCCAGCGCAGCGGCCAATCCGTTCTATCGACTGGCACCCGAGTGGTTTCTGGTACCCTTGATCATCATCGCGCTCTCGGCAGCAATTGTTGCGTCGCAGGCGCTCATTTCTGGCGCCTTCTCCCTCACACAGCAAGCGGTCCAACTTGGCTTTGTCCCGCGTGTCACCATCGTGCACACCTCCAAACGGGAAGCCGGGCAGATCTTCATTCCTGAAGTCAATGTGTTGCTGATGGTCGGCTGTCTGCTGCTGGTGCTCATCTTCAAGTCGGCCGGTGCCCTCGCCGCGGCGTATGGCATTGCCGTCACTGGCACGATGGTCATCACCACCGTGCTCTTTGCGGTGGTTGCCTATCGCCGGTGGCAGTGGCCGCTCTGGAGCGTGGTGCTGCTCACGAGTGCCTTTCTCGCCGTCGACCTGGCATTCCTTGGCGCCAATCTCCTCAAGATCGCCGCGGGTGGCTGGATTCCGCTGGTGCTCGCGTCGGCGCTGTTCGTCGTGATGTTCACGTGGAAGCAGGGACGCGCACGGCTCACGGAAATCATGCGACAGGGTGCCTTGCCGCTCGAGTTGCTGCTCTCCGACCTCGGACGACGTCGCATGCATCGTGTTCCCGGCACCGCGGTGTTCATGACGGGAGCGACGAACGGGGCGCCCGTGGTGCTGCTGCACCACCTGAAACACAATCAGGTCATTCACGAGGAAGTCATTCTGCTCTCGGTGCTGTCCGCGGAAGTACCGGCCGTCGATGATGCAGAACGCATGACGGTCGAGTCACTCGGCCATGGATTCTTCCGGGTGATTGCGACATTCGGTTTCATGGAGACGCCGAACGTTCCCACCATCATCGAGCGCGCACGGGCGTTTGGCATCACCGGGCGACCGATGGAAACCAGTTACTACGTGGGCCGCGAGCGGTTGATCCCGTCACGCGGCGGCACCATGTGGCGCTGGCGCAAGCAGCTCTTCTCGGTCATGTCCCGCAATGCCCGCTCGGCCACGGAGTACTTCGGGATTCCGTCCAACCGCGTGGTAGAACTCGGGGCGCAGATCGAGTTCTGACCATGCACCGCGGCGGCGCCACTGCCGCAGCTATCGTGCCCCGCGCATGCGTCGCAGCGCCCACTCCGTGAGCAGTGCGGCGCACGCCACCAGATACAGCAGCGCGAGCGACGGTCGCAGCGGCGACGACGCACGCGGTGCCGGCGCATTCGCGGCCACCGGAAGACCGAGTCGGGCGATGAGGTCGGCCCGCGGCGCCGCGTCACCCGGCCATGCGGCGCGCGAGTCGTCACGGTGCGACGTGCGAGCGCTCGCCGCATCTCCCATCGGCGCGGATGCCACGGCGCTCATCAGCGTACTCCACCAACGCCGATGGGCGTCGGCGCCGTCGTCGGTGCCTTCCATGCGCCAGCGCCACGTGGCGCGATAGCCGGATGCGAGGATCCGACCGACACCGCGTCGCGCGACAATAACCGTCGCATCGGCATTCTCGCGCTGCAGGACCACCGACTGGGCGGGTGGCAGTAGATGGAACGCGGCAAGCCCTCGCAGTGGCTGGTCGGTCAACAACGCGCCGGCAACCGGCGGCCGTTCGTCCTCGATGCGCAGCGCGGCGAATGTGCGAAGCGACGCGTCGCGCAACGCGTCGCCCGCGAGCACAACGCCTCCGCCCTGTGCGACAAACCGCTGCAGGTCACGCGCCGTCGCTACCCCGCTGTCGAGCACCACCGACACGGCGTAGCGCGCCGTATCGAGTGTGAGTGGCGCCCCCAGCGTCACCTGCGATGTCGGTGAGACGGTCAGCGCGCCGTCAACGTGCCAGCCCGCCTCTTCGAGTGCGACGGTCACAAATTTCGATTCCCATCCAGGCAACGCGTACAGGCGCACGCGTCCCACCGTGGAGCGATCGGCAGCGCCGGCGGTGTCGCTTACCAAGGCCGCGGCAGTCGCAACCGCAAGGGCACGTGTTCGATCAGCGCGCTTCGCGCCTTCACGCGCGTTGGCCGACGACGCGCGAAGCGTGGCGTGAACAGTTCCGCGCGTCTGCGCCGCCAGCACACGCACCGCGGGTCGGCGTGACGTCACTGAGTCGAGCGTGCCGCCCGCGTCCCGAAGCACCAGTGTTGACGCACTGTCACCGGTCCGCCCCGAGGCCGCGAGCAGCGCGGCGGCACCGGGCGATGGCGCACGTGTCGCGTCGATTGCCACGTCACGCACGGTGGTGGAGTCCGTCCACACGATCGGGAGCCCCGCGTCGCGCGTCGCCACCAGCACGTCGCGAATATCGGCCGGAGGCACGACGGTGGCGATCAGAGACGCCGTCGGCCAGTCAGTGAACGAGCCGCCGGTACTCGGCGGCGTGGACGGCCGAACCTGACCATTCACTGCCCACTGTGTGATGCCAACACGAAGCTGCTGCACCACCGAATCTGCCGGCATCTCGACATGGTCGAGTCGCATGACCATCCGACGCGCCGCATCGCCTTCGGCCGACGGCCAGAGGCTCACCGCGACCGCCAGCAGCAGCGCCAGAACCCCAACCGTCCGCGCCACGCGCTCAGAGAGTGGCGTCACGCGTGCTCCCGCTCGGCGATGCGCGTGGGACGCGCGGCAGCGGACTCAGCGAGTAAGCGCATAGACCACGAGATTCACGGCGAACTTGGTGTTGTCCACCGACTGGAATCGCTTGTTGTCCGGATGATAGCTCCACTCGGAACTATAGTCCTTGCTGCTGTAGAGCACCGCAATGCGGCCACCAATGAGGAC
>JAGNMU010000501.1 GCA_017991005.1 Gemmatimonadaceae bacterium
ACGGCCCACCCGTTGCGCACGAAGTCGTTGTCGACGACCGTGTTGCGGCTGGACCCTTCAAGGTGCAGCGCGATCGAGTTGTCGGCGAAGAGATTGCCTTCAATCTCGCTGTCGGTGATCTCTTTGAGCAGGAGTCCGTAGGCCGCGCTGCCCTGATTGCGCTCGAAACGGTTGCCCGCGATGCGCACGCGCTTGGAGTACATGACGGCCACGCCGGATTCGTTCTCCCGGAACACGTTGGCCTCGTAACGGCACGAGTCGGAGAACATGAAGTGCAGGCCGTAGCGCGTGCTGTTCTCGCTGACATTGCGGCGGACGATGCCGTTCGTGACGAACTCGAAGTAGATGCCATCGCGGTGACCCGTGATGACGTTGTCCTCGAGAACGACGTCACGGCTCGACCAGAGATGCAGACCATTTCCGGTCACGGATTGCGAGCCGACGAGCCCGCGCAGGATGTTGCGACGCACCAGGCAGGCGCTCGCGCGCTGCAGATAAATGCCAAACAGCGTGTTCTCGAACCGGTTCGATTCGATGAGGCAGCCGGCTGACTCGACGACGCGTAGCGCCGCGCGATCGGTAGCCTGGCTGGTGCCGGTGTTGCGGAACGTGATGCCGCGCACGGTGACCGAGTCGGCGCCGATTGCGAGCAACTCCCGCTGGCCTTCCCCGTCGATCACCGCTCCGCTGTCGCCCGCCAACGTGAGCGGCTGTCGAATCAGAATCGTGGGCTCCTTGTACACACCCGCGCCCACGCGCACGACCCCGTGTCGCGCCACCACCTGTACCGCCTCGGCGATCGAATGCACCGTGCGATGCGCCGCTACGCCGAAGTCCGAGCGGCCTGCCGTGGCGGGTCGCACGTGGACCGTGTCGTTTGGCGGCGACTGCGCCGCGAGGGCCGACGAGGCGAGCAGCAGCGCACCGACTGAAAGCGCCTTCGCCACCCGCCGAGCCACAGCGTGTGCAGCGGGTGGACGGTTCACGGGTTTCGTCAATGGGTGTGTGCCATCGGCATCGGCGCACCGGACATGCTGTCGGCGCCCGCCGCGCCCGTCGGCGCGAACGTCCGGTTCCGTACCAATTCCACGACGGCCGGCCAATCCACAACGGTACCACCGTACGCCCGTTGGAGCGAGTCTGGCGACGCCGCGGCGTCGAAGGCAGCGAGCTCGCGGCCCATCGGTGACCGCAGGCTGCTACCATGGAGGAATCGCGCGCGCTGCACCTCGATCCATCGGTCGGGCTTCGAAAAATCGGCGACCCACACTCCCTTGGGCACCGCGTCTTTCGGGAGACTCGTCACGAACGACGCGAGACACTCGATCGAGTCGAACGTCTCGATGCGGCCTCGATCCGTCATGACCATCGCACCGAATCGCACGTCGTCGATGGTCATGCGGCAGTACCGACAGCTGTCTTCATCAGCGACCAGCGCCCGCGGCCCACTGTCGCAGGCGCTCAACGCGATCAGCAGGGCCGAGAGTGACGACAGGCGAAGCGTCATGCTGCCCGTCCCGGTGAGGGTGACGCGGCACGCGACAGCGGGATCGCGGCCGTGGCGAGCACCACGCTGGCGATGGCCAGCACCCCGCCAAGCGCCGGCAACGAGGTCGCCGTGAAGTTGAGCAACTTCTTGCTGCCGATCAGCGGCGGCTGGTAGGACATGCCGGGAATCTTGAGCGGGGCATTCTCCATGTCGAGGTTGTGCCCGTAGTCGTACTCCCACTTGTAGAAATCCGCCATGCCGACCACCGCTGACAGCAGCAGCAGGCCGCTCCAGACAATCAGAGAGCGGCGGCGTCCCATCGCAGCCAAGGCCAGACCCAGTGCGGCCATCGCGAGCATACCCGGTCGCATGAAGCGCAATTCGGGAATCTCGTCCGGCTCGATGGTCGCCATGCCGATGTAGTGATTGAGGCCGTTGATATTCTGCAGGTCGTTGGGGCCGACCCCGGCCACTGTGTGCGCCCAAATGTACATGCCGAGCCCTTCCGGATACTGCGGCGCCGTGAGCGAGACACGCCACAGCGGGAAGAGCACCGAGAGCCCGAGGAGTCCCGCCGAGAGCGCCAGCAACAGGCGCCCTCGGAACGAGGCTCGGGCAAGCGCGGTTCCGGAGACCGGGACCGCGCGCGCGAGGGTGGTCATTATCGTGGTTTCGCCGCCGGAACGTGACCGGCGTGCGCGTCCGGCGAGGCGCCCGCAGGTGTTGGGAGCGTGATGCCGCGGGCCGCGGCGCGAGCCACCTGACCCTTGGCCTTCACGGTGTTTGCCGACAGCGGCACGCTGGATCCGGCCGGCGACACGCGGACATACCCGGACATCTCCTGGTGCAGTGCCGAGCAGAAGTCGGTGCAGTACATCGGGAAGACGCCGATCGACCGGGGAATCCACCTGGCGGTGCGCGTTTCGCCCGGCATCACGAGCAGTTCGGCCGTCTGCATGCCCTGAATGGCGAAGCCGTGCGGGATGTCCCAATCCTGTTCGAGGTTGGTGACGTGGAACAGCACCGTGTCACCGAGTTGCACGCCTTCGATGTTGTCCGGGGCAAAGTGCGAACGGATGGCCGTCATGCGCACATGCACGACCTTGCCCTTGCGCTCGATACCCGCTTCGCGTTCGGTCTTCGCCACCTGCGGATGGCGGTTCTCGGCCAGCTTGTAGTACTTGATCTGCTGCTTCTCGATCTTCGACGCTTCGATCGCATTCGCGTAGTGGGGCTCGCCGGTCGTCGGGAAGTCGAGGATGAGCTTCATCTTCTCGCCCGAGATGTCGTACAGCTGCGCCGACTGCGTCAGCTCGGGTCCGGTCGGGAGGTAGCGATCCTTGGTGATCTTGTTGAGGGCGACGGCGTACTTGCCAGCGGGCTTCGTGGTACCGCCGCCGGGGATCATCAGGTGACCGATGGAATAGAAGGTGGGCTGGCGATCGACGACTTCCCACGTCCCGAGCTTCCACTTGACAATCTCCGAGGAGATGAAGACCGACGTGTATGCGTAACCCTGGCCGTCGAACTCGGTGTGCAGCGGGCCGAGGCCGGGATCCTTCACTTCACCGGCGATCGTCGCCTCGTACTTGAGGACCGGAATGCCCTCGACCTCGGCTTCGTAGGCCTTGTCGGCAATGGCCTTCTGCATTTTCGAGAACGAGTGAACCGGAATCACGGTCGCCAGCTTGCCGCCGGCCACGATGTACTCGCCGGACGGGTCCACGTCGGCGCCGTGCGGCGACTTGGGCGTTGGCAAGAAATAGATCGAGTTCGGGCACGACTTCGGCGTCAGCACCGTCACGCCGCGCTTGGTCTCCGAGCGCGCCATGCGCGAGAACTCGTCCATCACGTTGTGCGCGTACTCGGCGGGCCACTGCTCACCCTTGCCGGCCTTCTTGCACGATTCGAGCGACTTCCAGTTGATGGCGGCGATGAAGTCCTTGTCGTTCTTCGACGCGTTGAT
>JAGNMU010000502.1 GCA_017991005.1 Gemmatimonadaceae bacterium
GGACCGTTGGACACCGCCAACCGGCACCTTGGGCGAGCTGACGCGCGCCTCCTTTGACCGGGCGGAACAGGTACGGAACCAGCTCGCCGACCTGCAGGCGCGCGCATCGGCCATGCCGGACGCGAAAGCATTTGCCTCGGCGCTCCGCGGCGAGAACATTCGGGTCATCGCCGAGATCAAGCGCGCCTCGCCGTCCAAGGGCGCGATCGCCCCCGCGCTCGACGCGCGCGCGCAGGCCGAGCGATACGTGCAGGGCGGGGCTGCCGCCATTTCGGTGTTGACCGAGCCCTCACGATTCGGCGGCGCACTCGACGATCTGTCCGCCGTCTCCGCCGCGGTCGATGTCCCCGTCATTCGGAAGGATTTCATCGTGGCGCCAGTGCAGATCTGGGAGGCGCGCGCGGCAGGCGCGTCCGCGGTCCTGCTCATTGCGCGCGCACTCGACCCCAACCTGCTCCCCGAATTGATGGCCTGCGCGCACGATGCCCGCATCGGAGTGCTCGTCGAGATTCGCGACGAGCAGGAACTGCACCGGGCACTCGCGATTGGCGCCACCGTGATCGGAGTCAATAACCGGAATCTGGAAACGCTGGTCATCGACCCCGGGACCGCGCCGCGCCTCATCCCCCGCATTCCAGATGGTTGCGTGGCGGTCGCGGAAAGCGGGATGACGACGGTCGAAGATGTGCGACCGGCCGCTGCCGCCGGGGCCGATGCGATCCTGGTCGGAAGCGCCATCTCGGCCGCCGCCGATCCGGTTGCCGCCGTCGCGAGTCTCGCGTCGCTGACTCGCCGACCGCGGTGAGCGCCCGGCGTCGGCGATGACACAGATCAAGATTTGCGGGTTGACCTCGCCGGCGGATGCGGCGCAGGCGTCGCGCGCTGGCGCCGCCTACGTGGGCGTCATTCTCGCCGGGGGGCCTCGATTGCTCTCGGTCGAGCGCGCGGGGGAGGTGCTGAACGGCGCGCTCCCTGGCGTCCGTCGTGTGGCGGTCTTCGGAGCGCAGGACACCGAAACCATCCGATCCATCGCCAATGAGCTGACGCTCGACGTTATCCAGCTGCACGGCGATCCGACAACGAAACAGATCGACCGGCTGCGTGACGACGGACGACGTGCCGTGTGGCCCGTGCTGCGCGTCGAAGGGACGGTGCTTCCATCCGAGACGCTGGAGCTGGCGCGCGCGGCCGGGACACTCGTGCTCGACGCCAAGGTCATGGGTCAGTTGGGTGGGACCGGCGTCCCGCTGGATTGGGCAGGCCTGGCCGGCGCACTCGCGCGCATGCGCGCGGCGGTGACGGAGCTGCGTCTGGTCCTTGCCGGCGGGTTGCGGCCGGGCAACGTGACGCACGCCATCAACGTGCTGCTTCCGGACGTTGTCGACGTATCTTCCGGCGTCGAACAGGCGCCGGGTATCAAGGACGCATCGTTGGTTGAACAGTTCGTTTCTGCGGTCACCGCCGCGAAGGGGATACAGGGATGACGGCTGCAGCACCCGTGGTCGCGATCAGCGACCGCTTTGGTCCGTTTGGCGGACGCTATGTTCCCGAGACGTTGATTCCAGCACTCGACGAGCTCGAAGCGGCGCTCGCGGTCGCGCAACAGGATCCCGCGTTCCAGGCGGAACTCGATCACCTGCTTCGCGAATACGTCGGTCGCCCGACCGCGATGACCTTTGCGCCGCGATTCTCCGAACGGGTCGGGTCGCCCGTCTGGCTCAAACGCGAAGATCTCAACCACACGGGCGCCCACAAGATCAACAACACGGTGGGGCAGGCGCTGCTGGCACGACGCATGGGCAAGCGCCGCATTATCGCCGAGACCGGCGCCGGACAGCACGGGGTCGCGACAGCGACGATCTGTGCGCGATTCGGACTTGAGTGTGTGGTCTACATGGGCGAGGAAGACATGCGGCGCCAACAGCTGAATGTCTTTCGCATGCGGCTCATGGGCGCCACCGTCGTTCCGGTCACCGCCGGCACGCGAACGCTGAAGGACGCCACCAGTGAAGCGATACGAGATTGGGTCACGACGGTCAATGACAGTCACTACATCATCGGCTCGGTGGTGGGGCCGGCGCCGTATCCACGCATGGTGCGCGACTTCCAGTCGGTCATCGGGCGCGAGGCACGCGCACAGTTGCTCGAGCGCGCCGGGCGGTTGCCCAAGACGGTTGTCGCCTGTGTGGGAGGCGGCTCGAACGCGATGGGCATCTTCGCCGGCTTTGTGGGTGACGCCGACGTGGAGTTGATTGGCGTCGAGGCAGCTGGCGAGGGGCTGGCCACCGACCGGCACAGCGCGTCGATTGCGAAAGGCACGCCGGGGGTTTTGCATGGCGCGCTCAGCTACCTCCTGCAGGACGCCAATGGCCAGGTACATCCCGCACACTCCATCTCGGCCGGCCTGGACTATCCCGGTGTCGGTCCGGAACACGCGTGGCTGAATGACAGTGGGCGTGCCTCGTATGTGTCCATCACCGACACGGAAGCGTTGCGCGGTGTCGCGCTGCTCAGCCGCCTCGAAGGCATCATCCCCGCGCTTGAAACAGCCCATGCCGTGGCATGGATCGAGCGCGAGGCCGATCGCTGGGGCCCGGACGAACCCATTCTCCTCTGCGTCAGTGGACGCGGCGACAAAGACGTGGCCACCATCAGCCAGCACGAGCTGCCCGCGCTGTGACCGCCACGTCCGTGGTCGCGCCTTCTTCTCCAGCCGCTTCGGCGGTCGAAGACGCGTTGCGCGCGCTGGCCAAAGCCCAGCGCGCGATCCAGCTCTATTTGCCGAACAACCAGACGCGCATGCAGGCGATCGAGTTTGCGCGCGCGTCGTTCAGCAAGATCTGGCACCACGTGACGGTGGTTGAACTCGAGATTCGTGAATCGTCGTTCCTCTGGGAAGAACGCGTCGTGTATCAGGATCTCGAACGTGGCACGGAAGGACTGCCGTGGCTGCTGTATCGCGATGGGTTGCGTGCCCTGACGTTGCACGCGGGTTTTGAAGTGCACGATCTCGAGGCACTGCTCTCCGTGTTTCAACGCGCGCGCGCCGCGGCGGCGGACGAAGATGACTTGGTCACGCTCCTCTGGGTCGCGGATCTGACGGCCGTGGAATACCGGCACGTCGAGCTGGACGGGACGGTGGATTTTGCCATCGCCTCCGGCGATCACACCGGCGAAGGGATTGCCTCGCGTGATCAACCGCCACTCGCGGTGCCCGCAGCAGAGACAGCGGCACCGGGAGAGGGCGCGCCACCGGGGATTGTGCGCGTCGAGGACTTTGAGTCGACACTGTATTTCCTCGAACCGCGCGAGGTTTCGTACCTTCAAGAAGAGCTCAAACGCGAATACGGCGAAGACCAGCGTCGCCACGCATTCGCCATGCTGCTCGACATCGTCGAGATGCCGGACGCGGGCGACGCGCCCTCGCGAGCGCTTGGCTACGTCGATCAGCTG
>JAGNMU010000503.1 GCA_017991005.1 Gemmatimonadaceae bacterium
ATACGGGCGCGTTGCAGACGGTGACGTACGACATCCCGACGTATCGCTTTCGCGGATGCCGCGTGTTCACGAACAAGCCCGCGTGCGGACCCAAGCGCGGGCACGGCACGCCGCAGGCGCGCTTCGGGCAAGAAGTGCAGCTCGACAAGATTGCCGAAAAGCTGAAGCTCGATCCGGCCGACATGCGCCTCAACATGATTGCGCCGGCCAACAGTCTCACCGCCAACTTCATGAAGATCGGCACCATCGGCCTGGCCGAGTGCATTCGCAAAGTGGTGGCGCGGTCTGACTGGAAGAACAAGCACGGCAAGCTGCCGTACGGGCGCGGCGTGGGCATTGCGTGCTCGTCGTATCTCTCGGGCGCGGGTCTGCCGATCAACTGGAACGATCTGCCGCACAGCGGCGTGCAGTTGAAGCTCGATCGCAGCGGCGGCGTCACGGCCTTCTGCGGCGCGACGGAAATCGGTCAGGGATCAGACGATGTGCTGGTGGCGTGCGTGGCGGAGGTGTTGGGCCTCGAGACGTACGACATCAGAGCGGTGACGGGCGATACCGATCTCACGCCGGTGGATCTCGGATCGTATTCGAGCCGCGTCACGCTGATGATGGGCAACGCGGCCATTCAGGCGGCGGAACGCGCGCGGGAATTGCTGGCCGAAGGCGTGAGCGCGAAGCTGAACATTCCGAAAGACCGGCTCGTGTTTGCGGACAAGCGCGTGTTCGATTCGCAAGATCCGAACAGCGGCTGTACCTTTCAAGAAGCCATTGTGTTTGCCGAAGCCAAGTTCGGCACGTTGGGCACGACGGGGTCGTATACGCCGCCGAGGCCGCCGGCGAAGTACAAGGGCGGCGGTGTGGGTCCCACGCCGACGTATTCGTACAGCGCGGCGATTGTCGAAGTCGAAGTGGATCCTGAGACGGGCTGGCTCACTGTGCCGCGCGTGTGGATCGGTCACGACATCGGTCGCGCGCTCAATCCCACGCTCGTGCGCGGGCAGGTTGAGGGTGGCGTCTACATGGGGCTTGGCGAAGCGCTGATGGAAGAGTCGGCGTTCCGTCGGTTGCCGGCGAAGTTGTCGAATGCGCTCGTGCACAAGTTTCCGTCGATCCTCGAGTACAAGAGTCCGACGAGCATGGACATGCCCGAGATCTTCACGGATCTGATCGAAGAGCCGGATCCGGCCGGGCCGTTTGGCGCGAAAGAAGTGGGGCAGGGGCCGTTGCTGCCGATCATGCCGGCGATCTGCAACGCCGTGTTTGATGCGGTCGGTGTGCGCGTGGATGAGATTCCATGCACGCCCGAGAAGATTCTTAAGGCGCTGCAGAACAAGGCGGCGGGCAAGCCCGCGCGGTATGGGCCAGATTCGTTTCCCGACATCAAGTGGCCCGAGACGTTGCTGGTGACGCCGCCGTGGGAAGGTGGCGATGGCCGCGCGTCGAATGAGCCTGAGCGCAAGAAGCGGAAGGCGGAGGCCGGCGTTGAAGTGAAGGCCGGCATCACCATCGCGCGCGAGGCCAAGACTTCTGAGCCGAGCGAGGGCCGCAAAAAATGATGCGCCTCCCTGCGTTCAAGTACCGTGCGCCGAAAACTGTCGGCGATGCGGTGTTGTGGCTGGCCGAGTCGCCGGCCGACACGATGTTGGTCGCTGGCGGCACTGATCTGTTACCCAATATGAAGCGGCGTCAGCAGACGCCGAAGACGGTGATTGGTCTCAAGGGTGTGGCTGAGCTCAGCGGCATTCGCGCCAACGGATCGATCTCGATTGGCGCGGGGACGACGCTCACGGCGTTGGTGAATGACCCGGCGATCAAGTCGCGCGCGTTGGGTTTGTGGCAGAGCGCGGCGCAGATTGCCACGCCGCATCTGCGCAACATGGGCACCATCGGCGGCAATCTCTGTCTCGACACGCGGTGCACGTATTACGACCAGACCGAAGATTGGCGCAAGGCCATTGGCTTCTGCATGAAGAAGGATGGCACCACGTGTTGGGTGGCGACGTCGAGCAAGCGGTGTCTCGCGGTGTCGTCTACGGACACGGCGCCGATGCTGCTCGCGCTTGGCGCCACGGTCACGTTGGTGTCTGCAGCCGGCACGCGTGAAGTGGCCGTGTCTGATCTCTACAACAACGACGGCATGCAGTACCTCACTCGTCGGCCCGACGAACTGCTCACGCGCATTGAGATTCCTGACACCACCGGTTGGGTCAGCACCTACTGGAAGCTTCGTCGTCGCGGGTCGTTTGATTTTCCAGTCGGCGCGGCGGCGGTTGCGCTCAAGCTCGACGGCGCCGGTCGTGTTGAAGCCGCGCGTCTTGTGCTTGGTGCGGTGGCGTCTCGTCCGCTTCACTCACCCAAGGCCGAAGCGTTGCTTGTCGGACAGATGCTGACTGACGATGTGATTGCGGCGGCGGCGGATGCGGCATATGACGTGGCCAAGCCGATGGACAACACCGACTTCGAGTTGGTGTGGCGCAAGAAGATGGTGCGTTCGCTTGTGACCAGCGCACTCTGCGAACTCCGCGGCGACGACATGCGCGCCAAGCGCGTCAGCCTGGCGAAGCAAGTTCTTTAAGGCGGTTCGTAGGGTTCGTGAGGTTCGCAAGGTTCGTGGGGTTCGGCGCCCGCGGGTGTCATAGCGAGTCTGCGGGGCTTCTCACGCCGAGTGCGCCCTTCTGCAGCACATGTGTGTAGATCATCGTCGTGCTGACATCCGCGTGGCCGAGTAGTTCCTGCACGGTACGGATGTCGTAGCCGTCTTCGAGCAGGTGCGTGGCAAAGGAGTGGCGGAATGTGTGGCAACTCACACGCTTGCCGACACCGGATTCCCTGGCCGCGCGCGCGACCTCTCGTTGGATGACGGTCTCATGCAGATGGAAGCGAGAGGGCGGTCCCCACGTCGGGTCGCGGCAGATGCGTCCTGCTGGAAACACGAACTGCCATGGCCAGCTCTTCGCGGCGTTCGGGTATTTGGCGCCGATGGCGTCTGGTAGAACAACAGCACCGAGTCCGTGCGCGAGATCGCTGGCGTGTTGATGCCGCACCTGTTCGAGGTGCGCGGTCAGTTTCGGGACGACCGTTGTTGGCAACGGCACGGCTCGGTCCTTCTGTCCCTTTCCGCGTCGCACGATGATCTGGTGCCGATCGAAGTCGATGTCTTTGACGCGGAGTTCGAGTGCCTCGGAGAGCCGAAGGCCTGCGCCGTACAGGAGCGCGGCGACCAGCCAGTGTGCATCGTCCAACCGTTGAAGGACGGCGCGCACCTCGGGCCGTGACAGCACGACGGGCAACCGGTCTGGGGTACGACCGCGCGGAAGTTCACCAAGGTTCTTCAGTTCGCGACGTAGTACGTGTTTGTAGAGGAAGAGCAGGGCGCCGAGCGCCTGGTTCTGCGTTGAGGCGCTGACGTGTTGATTGACGGCGAGGTGTGTCAGGTAGGCGCACACCTCGGG
>JAGNMU010000504.1 GCA_017991005.1 Gemmatimonadaceae bacterium
TGCGATTCTCTCCCAAGGCCGTTGGTGTGGTGGGAGTGGTGATTGTGTGTGCGCAACAGTTGTTCGGTCTTCCGCCAACCATGCTCCCGGCCATCGCGCCATTCTGGGAGTTTCTCTACCCGTCGGGCGCTGACGCGGCGTTTGGCATGGCGGTGTTGTACGTGCTGGTTCCGTGGGTGGGCGTGATGGCCGCGGGCTACGGCTTTGGGCTCATCGTCGAGCTGGACACGGCGGCGCGTCGACGGTGGTGTCTCCGCATCGGGCTTTCGGCGACCGTTGTGTTTCTGGTGGTGGGGAGCATCCTCGCGGCTGGCGGTTCGTCTGACGAGAACGCGCCGCCGTTTCTGTTTCGGTTGCTGGGCCAGCAGAAGTATCCCGCGTCGCCGTTGTTTCTGCTCATGACACTAGGCCCGTCCATTGCGCTGCTACCGTGGGCGGAGCAGGCGGGCGGTGTGTTTGCGCGTGTCTGCGTGGCCTTCGGTCGTGTGCCGATGTTCTTCTATCTGCTGCACATTCCGGTGATTCACCTGACAGCGATGGCGGTGTCGATGATTCGGAGTGGCACCGTGATTCCGGAGCTGGTGGGCAATTTCCCCTTCCGTCCGCCGCAGATGCCTGACGGGTATCGCTGGAGTTTGTGGCTGCTGTACGGCGTCTGGGCGCTCGTCACGTTTGTGGTGCTGCTGCCGGCGTGCCGGTGGTACGGCGCCGCGAAGGCGCGGAACCCGAAGCCGTGGATGCGGTTTGTCTGACGCGATATCGATCGCACCCCACGACGGCCGGCCACATACACAACAATCCACCCAACGCTTCTTCGGCCGAGGGTGTCTGACGATCGCTGTCTGATCGACAATCACCCCCGTCGTTCGAGGTCTCGATGCGGTATCTGTTCAGTTGGTCCCGGCGCTTGCCTCCAATGGCGGCCGCTCTGGCCTTGCTCGGTGCGTGCGGCAGCGAGCGCGGCGGCGCCGGCCTTTCGACTGCGACATTCGATACGCTGTCCGGTGGCGTCGTCCGTGTCACCAACCACGCGCCGGCCGACAGCGGACAGTGGTCGCTGGTGCTTGAACGCACCATCCAACCTGCGGACGACAGCGCGGGGGCTCTGCGCGCCCCCGATGATCTGCTCCTGCTCGACGATGGCTCGCTGCTCGTGGCCGATTCCAAACCGGCAGAAGTGATGCGCTTCGATGCAGGCGGACGGTACGTGGGCAGCGTTGGTCGCGAAGGCGCGGGGCCGGGTGAATACCGCTCGCCGTATCTGGCGGTGCGCGGGGACACGCTCGTGGTGCACGATCCCTCGCTCTCGCGCGCCGTGATGTTTTCACTGGTGACGTCGCAGGTGTTCACGCAGCGGATGACCACGCCGCGCTATTTCGCCAAGGTGGACGTCGACGGCGGCGGGCGTGCCGTCGCGCCGATGATGGCACCGCCTGATTCGACAGCCGGGCCGCGTTCGGCGTTCGTGCGCTTTTCGCTGGATGGATCGCGCATCGATACCGTGTTCATGCCCGAACGGCCGCGCGGTGATGCGCGGTGGATTGTGCGCGAAGGCAAACTCACGAAGTTCGAAATGCTCGTGCCGCTCCAGCCGCGCGATGTGCACGCGGTCGATCCCACGGGCGGCTTCATTACCGGGTGGAGCGGCGCCTTCACGTTGCGCGCCACCCGCGACGGGCGTGATACGGTGCGGCTGATCAGCCGGCCTGAGAATGCGGGTACGATCAGTGCCGACGAGAAGGCCGCGATCGTCGACGCCAAAGTGCTCGAGGTGAAGGGGCAGGCGCCCGAGGCCGTGCTGCGCGCAAGTCTGGTGGCATCGGCAATTCCGGACGCTCGGCCGTCGTTCGAACATGTGCAGGTGGACCGCTCGGGGCGCATCTGGGCGCGTCGGAGCACCAGCGACACGACCACCCTGCAGTTCGACCTGTTCGATCGTGACGGCCGGTGGCTGGATGTGCTGCAGGTGGATGCGTCACAGTGGACCAGGACGTGGTGGGCGCCGGTGTCGTTTTCGCGCGACGGAGTCGCAGTGGTGATCGAGGACGCGGACGGTCGGCCGGCGGTGCTGGTGTATCGACTGACGCGCCGCTAGACGTGTCCTGACAGCTGAGCCCGCTTTTACGCTCGGACCTGTGCGACAGGAGGCCGAGCTTGCGACCACTCTGTTGTCGCGCGAATATCCGACAGAATCGTCGTTAGTGACGCGCGACACCGAATTCGTCGCAAATCCGTCGGGCGCGTCATCACTCAAGGTGTCTGGGGGTCTCCCCGTGAATCTCCGCGTACCTGCCGCACTCATTGCACTCACAATGGCCGTGACCGGTCCAACGGTCGGCCACGCGCAGTCCGCGCTCGACAAGCTGAAGAAGATCACCGAGCAGTCGAAAGACCTCGTGAATGACGCGCGTGATGCGACCAAGGAGGCGCGAGACGCAGCCGGGGCCGCAAAAGAGCTGCGGTGTGACGTGCAGCGTGACGCGTGCGGCAATGTCACGGCATCCACGGGATTCAATCCGTCGCGCTACAAGACGCTGGCGGTGGCGTTGACCACCAAGGGCGCGCGTTACGGCAATGTCGACCTGGACCAGATCGTACGCCTCGAGTTTGAGAACGCGATCGTACGACAGGGATTCGCCGCCGCGCCCGCGCCGGACGCCCGACGCATTCAGAAACGCATCGACGCGGAAGAAGATCTATCCGATCAACGGCTATCGCAGATCCGCGACTTCGCCAAGAACATCGATGCCGTGCTCGTCGTCGAGGCCGGCAACGTGGAAGTGGCGCGGTGCGTGACCAAGTACCAAGGGCGACAGGTGAATGGGCAGAAGCTGTCGGTGAGTATGTCGGTGCGCTGGGTGAACACAGACGCGCCGGACATTCCGTGGATTGCCAAACACAAAACCTCTGTGTGCAGTCCGCAGTTCGACTCGGGACTCGAAGATGCGCTCACCGAGCTGACCAGTCAGTTGGCGAGCAACTTGCCATCGCGAAACGGCAAGTCGGCAAAGCCGTGAACGCGTGACGGGACGGGTGACGGCACTCGCATTCCAAGGCCTTGAGGCATCACCGGTGCGTGTGGCGCTGTTGATGGCGGTGTTGTGCGCGGGCGAGTTCTCCGGCCGCACGCCGCTGGCCGCGCAAGGCGCGAACGGCTGCGCATTGCCCTATGAAGCACGCCCTGGCAGCACAGGGTATCAGAAGCGTGACTACGGCTGCGAAGGGTATTTTGTCCAACCGCAGGCAGCCAGTCTCAATGTGGAAGTGTTGTCGCTGGTGCGCGGTGGCATAACGTTTGGCGATCAGGATCGAGTGCAATTAGCGATCCCGCGACTGTCGACAGGACTCCGAGAGAGCGCCACCGTCTTCGGCACGGGCCTGGTATCGGGTCTCAACTGGGCACTCGATGGTGTGGCGCGATCCGACGCCCCGATGACATGGGTCCTG
>JAGNMU010000081.1 GCA_017991005.1 Gemmatimonadaceae bacterium
CATCGCGCTCGACCCGCAGATGGCGACCGTCATGGGCAGCCTCGCGAGTGTCTCGCTGCTTCTTGAGCATGATCCCGAGGCCGCCTTCCACTGGTGGGAGCGTGCCCTCGAGGTGCAGCCGCGCCTGGTGGAGATCCGGGCGCAATACGCCACGTATGGCCTCCTCTTCCTCCGCCACGACGATGCTCGCGGGCTGGCGGAAATCACGCGAGCCGTGACGGATGATCCGGGCAGCGCCTATTGTGCATTCCTTCACAGTCTGTGCCTGCTCGCGCTTGGACGCAATGCGGACGCGGTTGCCGAGGTCGAGCGAGCCTACGCACTCGACCCGTCCTTCCTCACGCTTTACGGCCGCGCCTTCATGCGGTCGCTGACCGGCGATGCGGATGGCGCCCTGGCAGCCGCCAACACCGCGTTCGGCGTGATCGGACGCCATCCTTGGGTGCTCGCCGGCTTGCCCAGTGCGTATCTGCAACGCGGCCAGCGGGCACTCGGCGAAGCCATCTACACCGAACTGCTGGCGCGTGCCCAAACGGAACAGGTGTCGCGCATGGTGCTCGCCTTTGCGGCCGACCAACTCGGCCGGATAGATGAGGCGATCGCGCATGCCATTTCGTCGGTGGAGCATTGCGACAACACCGGTCCGTTCTGGACGCGCGCGCCGTTCTTTAGTGCGGCGTTTCACGCGCATCCGCGGTATCCGGAGCTGCTACGAGCGATCGGACTGTAAACGGTGCGACGCTTCCCGGTGCTCTACTGGCTGCACGGCAGCGGTGGAGGACTCGGTGGCGTCAACGACTCTGACCCCCTGAAGTCGCTTGACAGTGGCACTTTAGTTACACAAATTGAACGGTCCGCTCGATGCACCGCCAACTCTGAGGCTCCCAATGGCCATCCTCGTCAGCAAGACTCGCGCGCAGGGCGCCTCCGTGGTCACCACGCTCCCTGCCGAGGTCGCTCGGCGTCTCTCCGTCACCGCCGGCCAGGAACTGGAGTGGATTGAAGACGGTATGGGCGGGTTCCGCGTGGTGCCGCACACGCCGGAAACGGCCGAGGCTCTCGCGGTGCACGAGCAGATCATGGCCGAGTATGACGCTGTGTTTCGCGCGCTCGCCAAGTAGACCACGTTCAGGTGAAGACCGAACCGCGCTGGCTCACGGAGGCCACGCTGCTGGCCATCCATGCGCAGCAGATCGAGCGGTTTGGTGGCGCCCACGGCGTGCTCGATCAGCATGTGGTGCTCTCCACTCTGGCGCGTCCGCAGCAGCGCTGGCATTACGATGAGTCGGCCGACCTTGCCGATTACGCTGCGGCGTATCTCGTGGGCTTTGCGCGGTCGCAAGGATTCAATGACGGCAACAAGCGTACGGGACTGGCCTGTGCACTGGTGTTTCTGGCGCTCAACGGGGCGGCGCTACACGTCAATGGTGCGGAGCTGTATGCCATGACGATGAAGGTGGCGACCAACCAAGCCGGCGATCCCGACGTCGCCGCATATCTGCGTGAACGGTTGCCGTGAGCGATTCACTTTGTGGTTTCCCTCCGTCAGGACACGCGTGATAGACCGCCTCACCACCGCCCTCGCCGACCGCTATCGCGTCACCCGCGAACTCGGCGCCGGCGGCATGGCCACGGTCTACCTCGCGCACGACCGCAAGCACGAGCGCGATGTCGCCATCAAGGTGCTGCATCCGGATCTCGGCGCGGCACTCGGCGGCGAACGGTTCCTCACCGAGATCCGCACCACCGCACGCCTGCAGCATCCGCACATTCTGCCGCTGCTCGACAGCGGAGAAGCGGATGGCCTGCTGTACTACGTGATGCCGCTCGTCACCGGCGAAACGCTACGCGCGCGCCTCGAACGCGAACGTCAGTTGCCCATCGCCGACGCGGTGCGCATTGCGCGTGAAGTGGCGAGCGCGCTCGACTACGCGCACCGGCAGAACGTGATTCATCGTGACATCAAGCCGGAGAATATTCTCCTGCACGATGGCAGCGCACTCGTCGCCGACTTTGGCATTGCGCTCGCGGTGCAGAGCGCGGGTGGCCAACGCATGACACAAACGGGGCTCTCGCTCGGCACGCCGAGCTACATGAGCCCCGAGCAGGCAATGGGTGAGCGCACCATCGACGCGCGCAGTGACATCTATGCGCTGGGCGCGGTGACGTACGAGATGCTGGTGGGTGAAGCGCCGTTTACCGGCGCGACGGTGCAGGCCGTCGTCGCGAAAGTGCTGAGCGCGGAGCCCGAGCGGTTGACGATGGTACGCAAAACCATCCCGCCGCACGTCGAACACGCGGTGCTCATGGCACTCGCCAAGCTGCCCGCCGATCGTTTTGCCAGCGCGGCCGAGTTTGCGACGGCGTTGTCGACCAACAGTGGTGCCACCTACGCCGCGACCAGTGCCACCACCGGTGCCACTGCGCCATCGCCTCGTGCGCAGCGCCTCCTCACTGCCGCCCTCATCGTGACCACCGCCACGGCGGCAGTCGCGCTCTGGGGCTGGCTCACGCCCGCGTCTTCACCTGACGATGTGACGCGTGACCGCATCATCCTCAGCGACAGTCTCGCGACGAGTACCAATGGTACGATTGGGCGTACTATGGACATTGCGCCGGATGGCTCGGCCATCGTGTTCACGCACGGACAGGGCGAGAGCACGCAACTGTATCTCAAGCGTCGCGATGAAGTCACGTCGACCGTCATCCCGGGCACCAGCGGACAGCCAACCGCTCCGACCTTCTCCCCCGACGGTCAATGGCTGGCGTATGCCGGTGGACGGGACCGGAAGCTGTACACGATCCCGCGCGCGGGCGGGGCGCCAACCGCGCTGGCCGATTCGCTCAGAGCGGCGAATACCAGCGTGGCATGGCTCGAGACCGATACCGTGCTGTATGTCCATATGGACAACGGGCTCCGCGCGGTGTCGAGGAATGGCGGTCCATCTCGGATTATCGTGGCCGCGGATACCGGCGGTCGCCTCGTGCGCAACGTGTCGGCACTCCCGGGCGGGCGCTCGGCGCTCTTCATGCTGTGTGAAGCGGGGTGCAATCGCTCCGCGTTGCTCGCGGTCGATCTGCGGACAAACAAAACCACACGGCTTGCCGAAGACGCACTCGATGCCTGGTGGCTTCCCGGCGGCGTGGTGGCCTATGCCGCACGCGACGGACAGGTGTATGCCGCGCCGTTCGACGTGAAGACCTTGTCGTTCACGCGGACGCCGGTCGCTGTACTCACCGGTGTGCGCGGCACGCCAGGGAACGCCGACATGGTGGTGTCGGCGTCGGGAATGGCCTTGTACGTGCCGGGGAACGGGATGCTCGCTGTATCGAGCGACGCGATGCCCGTGTGGGTCAGTCGATCCGGGACGGCTACTCCAGTGGACACCGGCTGGCGCGTGGGCACCGCCTTCGAGAACGGCCGAACGCTCGCGCTGTCGCCCGATGGAAAGCAGCTGGCCGTCATGGTGCTTCGCAGCGGTGTCTCGTCGGATATCTGGGTCAAGCAACTGGACCGCGCGCCGTTCACCAACACCCGGGTCACCTTTGGCGGCGGCAACGCCAATCGGGTGTGGTCGCCCGATGGGCGTTCGCTGCTGTTCACGAGTGGGAGCGGCGAGCGCCGCGGGTTCGTGTTTCGCAAACCCGCCGATGGCACAGGGGTGCTGGACACCGTCGTGCGCCTCGCCCGTGGCCTCAACGAGGTGGTGGTCACCCCCGATAGCACCACGTTTCTGGTCCGTCTCGTCGCGCCGGGTTCGCGGGACATCGTGCAAGCGCAGCGCGGCCGCGACACGGCGGTGCCGCTCGTGGCGTCGCCCGCATATCAGGAGATTGGCCCCTCGTTGTCGCCCGATGGGAACTGGCTCGCGTATGCGTCGAATGAATCCGGGCGGTACGAAGTGTATGTCCGGCCCTACCCCAACGTGAACGCTGGGCGGTGGCAGCTGTCGCAAGCGGGCGGGCTGACACCGGTCTGGTCACGCAACGGTCGCGAGCTGTTCTACCTCGACGGTGCCGGGATGCTCGTGAGCGCGGCCGTGCTACCTGATGCAACGTTCAAGCTCGGCACGCAGACGCCATTGTTCAATACGAACGGCTATGCGTCGAATTCGATCTCGCTGTTCTACGACGTGTCGCCCGATGCGCAGCGCTTCCTGCTCTTGCGTCTGCCGGTCTCGGCGGCGACCGGCGGCAAGGTGGAGCTGGTGCAGATCACGAACTGGGCGGCGGAGGTACGGGCGAAGCTGGCGGGGGCGGTGCGATGATGCATGGTTCGGGGCGGCATGCTCCCATTGCTTGACACAACCAATGAATTCCTCCACTTTGGAGGAATTAGGAGACGGACATGGCGATTCTCAACATCAAGAACCTCCCCGACGGCCTCTATGAGCGGCTCAAGGTGCGCGCTGAGCAGCAGCATCGCTCGGTCGCCCAGGAGGTCACGCACATCCTCGACCAGGTGCTTGGCCGCGACGAGCCGCTGTCGATTCTCGATCTGCAAGGCCTCGGCAAGTCGGTGTGGACCGGCGTGGATGGTACCGCGCACGTCGACGCCGAGCGCCGCGCGTGGGACTGAGGGAGACCGTCGGGACGGGCCTCATCGCCGTGGATACGGCGCTTTTCATCTATCTCATCGAAGAGCATCCGCGCTTCCTCGCGCCAGCGCGCGCGCTGTTCGCGCGGGCGGACATGGGCGAGATCGAGATCGTGACATCGGCGTTGACGCTCCTCGAGGTGCTGGTCGTCCCGTTACGCGCGAACGACTCCGTGCTCGCGGCCAGGTACGATGCACTGCTCACCAAATCGCGTGGCGTGCACGTTGTGGATCTCTCTCGCGACCAGTTGCGGACCGCCGCACAACTGCGCGCGCAGTATGCGGGACTTCGAACGCCCGATGCGATTCAGCTCGCGGCGGCCATCAGCAAGGGGTGCCGGACGTTCGTCACCAACGACCGGCGCATGCCCGCCCCGGACGGGCTGCGCGTCCTGCAACTTTCGGAGTTCGCGTGAGTGCGATGCAATCGCCCGTGCTTGCGTCACACCGCACGACACACGTGATCACCGTTGATCACCATAATCGGGCGACGAATGACTGAGGCATCATCGCGGTTGCGCGTCGCGTTGGAGGGCCGCTATCGCCTCGACCGCGAGCTCGGCGCCGGCGGCATGGCCACCGTGTACCTCGCGCACGATCTCAAGCACGACCGCGATGTCGCGATCAAGGTGCTGCATCCAGACTTGGGCGCGGCACTCGGCGGCGAGCGGTTCTTAAGCGAGATCCGCACGACGGCACGATTGCAGCATCCGCACATTCTGCCGCTGCTCGACAGCGGAGAAGCGGATGGCCTGCTGTACTACGTGATGCCGCTCGTCACCGGCGAGACGCTGCGCGCGCGTCTCGAACGCGAACGCCAGCTGCCCATCGCCGACGCGGTGCGCATTGCGCGCGAGGTGGCGAGTGCGCTCGATTACGCGCATCGGCAGCATGTGATCCACCGCGACATCAAGCCGGAGAACATTCTCCTGCACGATGGCTCGGCGCTCGTCGCGGACTTCGGCATCGCCCTCGCGGTACAAAGCGCGGGCGGGCAGCGCATGACGCAAACCGGTCTGAGCCTCGGCACGCCGCAGTACATGAGCCCCGAGCAGGCGATGGGCGAACGCACCATCGATGCGCGGAGCGACATCTACGCGCTCGGCGCGGTGACGTACGAAATGCTGGTGGGCGAAGCGCCGTTTACGGGCCCCAGTGTGCAAGCCATCGTGGCGCGCGTGCTCACCGAGGAACCGCGCAGCATCAGCGTGCAACGTAAGGCTGTACCCGCCGGCGTGGAGCAGGCCGTAACGCGCGCGCTCGAAAAGCTGCCGGCCGATCGTTTTGAGAACGCGAAAGAGTTCATCGAGGCACTGAGCCGCGAAGGGCAACCGACGGTGGTGCGCGCGAGCGCCAGCGCGCCTGCTGCGCGCGCTCCGCGAGGTATGCTCGCGGCCCTCGCGCTGCTCACCGTCGCCCTGGGCGTAGTCGGCTTCGGTTGGTGGCGCGCCGTCCAAGGCACCGCCGCCCTCGAGCCGGCGCAGTTCGTCGTGCCGCTGCGCGACTCGGTGCCCCTGGTACTCGGCGCCATCGAACGGGCAGGCTCCGCCGCGCGCCCGAGCGTACCGGCGATGGCGATCTCCCCCGACGGCCAAACGATCGTGGTGGCCGCTCGAGTGGTAGATGCCTCCGGCGAGAAGCCCTCGCGCCTCTACCGCCGCCGCCTCTCCGACGAACGGCTGCAACCCATTCCCGGTACCGACTCCGCCTCCGCGCCTTTCTTCGCACCATCGGGGCGCGAGATCGGCTTCTTCGTGGGAGGATCCTTGCGCAGCGTGTCGCTCACGGGCGACTCCGCGCGCCGGATCGCGGAGGATTCGACGTTCAACGGCCGTTTGGCCAACAGCGGTTCATGGGGCGCCGACGGCACGATCGTCTTCGCAAATATGGTGGGCTTTTGGGAGGTGCCCGCGACGGGCGGACAGCCGCGGCGCCTGCAGGTCGCGGATGACGATAGTCTGAGCGGGACGGCGAAGGTCGTGCGCGCGCCGCAGCTGATCTCCGGTGGCGCGCGTTTGCTGCATCATGCGCCGCGCACGCGCGACCCGCGGAGCTCGGTGCTCCGGCTCCTGGATCGGAAGACGGGGAAAGTCAGCACGGTGCTGGAGCAGGCGTCCCACGGCACGACGGTGGGCGACACGCTCCTGCTGTTCATGCGGGGCACGTCTCTCATGGCGGTGCGATTCGACGCAATGGCGGGGACGGCCTCAGGCGAACCGGTCACCGTCGAGCGGGACGTCGCGAATTCCATCTCGACTCGGAATACCGGCTCGGACTCCAACATTGGGCAGTACGCCGTCTCCGCGCACGGGGATCTCGTGGTGGCGCGCGGAGGGTTCTATCCGCCGCAGCGCTACGCCTTGCTGCAACGAGCGCCGAGCGGCCTGCTGCGTCAGGTGCCCGTACCAGTCGCGGATTACGGTGAGGTACGCAGCTCGCCCACCGGTGATCGGCTGGTGTTCTCGATGAACGACGTGGCGCGAGGGTTCGGGAGTACGACCGCCGTGTTCGACCTGGCGCGCGAACTGTTGACGCCGGTCGCCTCGAAGGCGCTGTTCAATGATCGCCCCATTTGGAGTCGTGATGGTCACCAGCTCGTCGTGGAGGTCGATGGCGCCGAGGGGCGCGACCTGACGATCGTGAGCCTGGATGGCGTGACGACGCCCCGGCGACTTGAGATCAAGTCCAGCGGCCAGCGTGCCCATGAATGGTTGCCCGACGGCACGATCGTCTATAGCGGGTTTTCGTCTGACTGGCCGGGACTGAGGCTCTGGTCCCCGGACGGAACCGTGCGTCGGTCGCTTTCGACGGACTCCAGCGCTGTCGGGTATATCGCGTTCTCTCCGGACTTTCACTGGATTGCTTCTGTGAAGGGCCGGCAGGTGTTCGTGCGCCCCTATCCGGGGCCTGGGAGCGCGGTGGCCGTTTCTGGACCTGGGGGAACGGAGCCGGCGTGGGCGCCGAACGGAAAACAGATCTACTTCGTGGTGCCGCGTGATTCGACGAGCGGCTCGGCACGCGCGCTGATGGTTGCGGATCTCAGTGGCGATGCACCGATCCGGGTCGCGCGCCCGCGCGTGGTCATGCCAGACTTCCCAGCGCTCGCTGGTTCCTCCCGACGTTGGGATGTGATGCCCGATGGATCGCTGATGATGATCGTAGCAGCGGATACCACGCCGATGGCCGATTTCAACCGGGCGGCGATCCGCGAGATCCACGTGGCGCAGCGCGCGCTGCGCGGGCTGCGGTTTGGCGGCACGCCGTCTCCCAGTCGCCCGAAATGAGCACGGCACAGACCGCACGCTGCACCGTCGCGCGCTGCGACATCGGGTGGACGGCGCGTGCGCCAAACTCGTAGCTTTCGCGCATGAACGATACGAGTCCCGAAGCGGCTGCCGTCGTTCGCGAGGCTATTCGACGAATCCCACCCGCCGAGCGCATGCGGCAGGTCCTCGAGCTGAGCGAGCAGATGCGCACGTTGTCGCTGACAACGCTGCGGCGTCGTCACCCCGCCCTCTCGACGATGCAGCTCGTGGAACTGCTGTCGGGTGAAACACTCGGACCGGCCGCCGCCCGCGATGGTTTTTTGCACAACGACGAACCCCGGTGACGCTCGAGGCACTCTTGCGCGCCGCCTGCGACGCGCTGCGTGACACAGGCGTTCCGTTCATGCTCACGGGATCCGTGGCGACGGCGTTCCACGGCGCCAGTCGCGCCACGATGGACGTCGACTTCGTCATCGATCCGACGATGGCGCAACTCGACCTGCTCGTGACCCGCATAGTGGCGTCCGGCGCCTACGTGTCGCTCGAAGCCGCGCATGACGCCTTCCGTACTCGCGCCATGTTCAACGTGATCGATCCGGACACGGGCTGGAAAGCGGATCTCATCATTCGCAAAGACCGGCCATTCAGCGTGATGGAATTCGAGCGCCGAGAGACCGCAGAGTTTTTCGGCACCGTGATCCACGTCGCGACGCTCGAAGACGTCGTGTTGTCGAAGCTGGAGTGGGCCAAGCTCGGCGGCTCTGCCCGACAGCTCGACGATGTGCGCGGGTTGCTTCGCATTCGGGCGGGGGACGTGGACCTGGCATACATCGAACGCTGGGTCGATGTGCTCGGCGTGCGTGCGCAGTGGCAATTCGCCTCAACGGACGATGGTCGCTCGTGACCCAACAGACTGATCGCCTTTCCGCGGCCCTCGCCGACCGCTACCGCGTCACCCGCGAACTCGGCGCCGGCGGCATGGCCACCGTGTATCTCGCGCACGACATCAAGCACGAGCGGGACGTCGCGATCAAGGTCCTGCACCCCGACCTCGGTGCAGCGCTTGGCGGCGAACGCTTCCTGACCGAGATCCGCACCACGGCGCGCTTGCAGCATCCGCACATTCTGCCGCTGCTCGACAGCGGCGAGGCGGACGGCCTGCTGTACTACGTGATGCCGCTCGTGACCGGCGAAACGCTGCGCGCGCGACTCGAACGCGAACGTCAACTGCCCATCGCCGACGCGGTGCGCATTGCGCGAAGTAGCGAGCGCGCTCGACTACGCGCACCGGCAAAATGTGATTCATCGTGACATCAAGCCGGAGAACGTTCTCCTGCATGATGGGTCGGCGCTCGTCGCGGATTTCGGCATCGCGCTCGCCGTGCAGAGCGCCGGCGGCCAACGTATGACGCAAACCGGTCTGAGTCTCGGCACGCCGCAGTACATGAGCCCCGAGCAGGCGATGGGCGAACGCACCATCGATGCACGGAGCGACATCTATGCGCTCGGCGCGGTGACCTACGAAATGCTTGCCGGTGATGCGCCGTTTCTGGGCAGCAACGTGCAGGCGATCGTGGCCAAGGTGTTGAGTGAAAAGCCGACGCCGTTGCACACGCTGCGGGACACGGTACCGGAGCACATTGAATCGGCCGTACTCACGGCACTCGCCAAGTTGCCAGCCGATCGCTTTGCGAGCGCGGCGGAGTTTGCGACGGCGTTGGGTGCGGCTGTATCAACCACTAACGTCTCTGGTGCGCGTCGCGCGTCGCCGCCGTCACGCGCCGCACGTGTCGCGAGCATTGCGCCGTGGGCGCTCACGCTGGCTCTCGCCGCCGCCCTCGCGGTCGTCTATGCCCGTCAATCGGGCACCGGCGCGTCGAACAACGCACCCAGTCGTCAGCAGGTCACGCTCTGGCAGTACCAGATGCCCTCGCCACTCGATGCCGGTGCGACGCGCCTTGGCAACGAAGCCGCCATCGCCCCCGACGGGTCGGCCATCGTGTTCACCGACTCGACGCCCGCCGGTCGCATCCTTATGCGTAAAGCGCGTGACGCCACCGAGGCCTCGCCAATACCGGGGACCGAGGGAGGCATCGCGCCGTTCTATTCCCCCGATGGCAAGTGGATTGCGTTCCTGACGCTCAAGGGGCAGCTCCGGAAAGTCGCCGCCGCCGGCGGTGGCGCGGTCACGATCGTGGAGTCGAACACGGCCAGCGCGTTTGGCGGGAGCGCGTGGCTGGCCGACGGGACCATCGTGTACAGTGATACGGCGAAAGCCGTCACCAACTACCGCACGTTCATCGCGCTCTGGAAGAACGCGGAGCCCGAGTTCCAACCGCGGGTGGCCGAAGCCAGGCGGCGGCTCGTGCAACTGACGCCGGTGCAGAAGCTGCGGTAGGCGAATGACGCCCAAGCAGTAACCGCCTCCGCCGTGGCTCGGCGGCCGCACATCTCTCGCGCGCCTTTCCGGATACGACCACGCGGGAGTCTTGAATTCTTTCACGCGGCGCGCCATGTCTACACCGCGGGACAGGTGGAGAGTGCCGACGAGTGGCCAGCTCTGCTGTACACTGAAAACGGCGACCCGCGTGACCCTGTCCCGACGGTTCTCACTCCGCACATCAGATGTCTCTCGCACGTCGACACTTTCTCGCCGTCTGCCTGTTGGGCGCGCTGTTCACGCTCACGTCGCCCCACACGGCCGCAGCAGTCAGCGTACCCCGCTACGACGACGCGGAACTGATGGTGCACAACTTTCTCAAGCGACACCTGGCCGGCACGCGAGGGTTCAACGCCACGAGCGTCGGCGAAAAGTCCCGATACCTGACACGCCGACTGCGCAACAACATCTTCGACTTCCTCCGCGCCGTCGCGAAATCGCCTCGCGACGTGCCGATGGTGTCCGACCCATTTACGGGCAGCATGGGCGCGACAAGTTATGATATCGGCAAGGTCAAGGTTCGCGTGGAGAAGGCGTGGGTGCCGGTCACGTTCACCGATGGCACGAATCGGTGGACCGTCACGTACCTGCTCCGCAACGATCAGGAGCGTGGCGACGACCGATGGCGTCTCGACGATATCGAAGACGTGCGCGGCATGCTGCTGTCGAAGGTGCTGCGCGACAACCGGCCCTGAATTCCCGTCCGTAAGATCGCAGTGAGGTGGTGCTGCTCGCCGACGCGTGGATCGGCGCGTCGCGACGAAGCGCGGCGCGACGAAGCGCGGCGCGACGAAGCGCGTCGCTACGAAACGCGCCGCACAAGCACGCCGCTCACCGCGTCGCGCAGCTCCGCCGCTCGATACGGCTTGGCCAGAAACCCCGCCGCACCGCCGATACTCGCCCCCGGCGCCTGCGAGTACCCGCTCATCAGCAACACGGTCACCGATGGATCGAGCTGCTGCAATTCACGCAGCGTCTCCCACCCTGACAGCTCGGGCATCGTGAGATCGAGCAGCACCACATCGATCGACGGGCCCTGCTCGGCAAACAGCTCGAGTGCGGCACGACCGTGATTGGCGGTGAGCACGCGATAGCCATCGCGCTCGAGCACCCGTTCGGCCACGCGCAACGCGGACACGTCGTCGTCGACCACGAGTACGGTACCGCAGGTTTCCGCCGGATGTTCGGCGATCGGCTGCCCATCCTCGGCCACAGCGACCGGCAACAGGACGGCCACCGTCGTCCCATGTTCGCCCGACGCGACAATGCGCAGCGCGCCCCGGTGACCACGCACGATCCCCAGTACCGCGGCCAGGCCAAGTCCGCGGCCCGGGCCCTTGGTGGAGTAAAAGGGATCGAACAGTCGCGACATGGATTCGGCGGTCATCCCCGAACCCGTGTCGGTCACCTCGAGCACCAGATACTCACCTTCGGGAAGGTCGGCACCCTCCTGCGCGCCGGCCAACCACGCGCGCGTGGCATGCATGCGGCGCGTGCGAATGGTGATGGTACCCGGCGCATCACCGAGTGCATCGGACGCGTTGGTGATGAGGTTCATCACCACCTGCCGCAACTGCGTGGCGTCGGCGTGCACCGGCGGCAGATCGTCGCGCAGCTCCGTGGTCACGTACGCTTTCTTCGACATCGCGGCCGAGAGCAGACGACCCATCTCGCGCACCAGTGCCGACAGGTCGACCGGCTCGACGACGATCTTGCCTTTGCCGGAGTAGGCCAGCAGCTGTCGCGTGAGTTCGGCGGCGCGGTGCGCGGCCACCTGCAAGTCCTCGAGTAGTGGACGCGCGGATGACTGCGCAGGCAGCTCTTCGAGCGCGAGTGACGCGTTGCCTAGCACCCCGACCAGCAGGTTGTTGAAATCATGCGCAATACCGCCGGCCAGCACGCCCAGTGACTCGAGCTTCTGCGCGTGCTGCGCCTGTTCGGCGATGCGGGCATGTTCCGACTCCTGCGCGCGCCGTTCGGTGATGTCCACGAGGTAGCCGTGGAAGTGCGTCACCACGCCGTCGCTGTTGCGCACGACCTTCGTGAAGTCGGAGACCGTGCGCAGACGTTGATCGGCGTGCATCAGCCGGTATTCCTGCTCGAACCACTCGTGGCCCGCACGGAGATGCGCATTCACCTCACGTTCGACGCGCGCCAGGTCGTCCGGGCAGACCAGTGAGCGATACGTCAGATCGCCGCGCATCATCGATTCGGGCGCATAGCCGAAGACCGCCTCGAGATTCGCGGAGACGTACTCGACGGGCCACAGTTCCGTATTGCGCCACTTGAAGACAACCGTGGGTCCGGCCGCGAAGAGTTGACGTTCTTCCTGCAGCTCGTGATCGCGCTGCCGCCAGTCGAGCGCCAGCGCGACCTCGCGTACGATGAGCTGCGCAATCTCGACTTCGTCGGGTGTGAAGACGCGCTCGTCCGCGGCGTACAGCACGAATTTGCCCCAGAGCTGTCGGCGTCCCACCAGTGGCAGGAACAACACGGAGCGAATCTCTTCGGCCGAGAGG
>JAGNMU010000505.1 GCA_017991005.1 Gemmatimonadaceae bacterium
CCCGTGGTGGTTGCCGCTTCGAGTGAATCGTTGCGCGCAATCACGTAATCGCGAATGGCGGCGTTGAATCGCAAACGCTCACTGAGTTGAAACGACGCACCGGCACCGACAATCAGGGCATCGCGATTGTTGTCGCTGTTGTTGAGCGAATCGCGGTAGGTTCCCGAATAGTTGATGCGACCGGCACCGGCGATGACGTACGGAGAGATCCCGGGACCGGTGTTCAGATTGAACTGGCCCTCGGCACCATACCCTTCGACCGAGACAAACTTGTTGCGATCTTCATTCACGCCGCGCCAGTAGAAGCCGCGCACGCCAAAGAGCGGAGAGAAGTCGATACCGCCGCGCACGCCAGCGACGTTCTGGTCGCTGAGCCCGGTGCTGCCGTCGTAGCGCATGCGTCCGACAAACGGTTCAATCGGTGCCGTCGCGCCACGCAGGCCGGTGGCCTCATCGGCATCCGGTGCATTGGAGATCGGGATGGTGATGGCGCCGCCGTAGACCAGGTTCTTCTGCCGCACGCTCGAACCGCCGGTGAGTGAATCGCCGGAAAAGAGGCGCTGCGGATCAAGGCGAAAGCCCAACTGCTCGGCGAAGATTTCGGCCTGCAACTGGCCAACGCCAAAACGAACACCACCGCCGGCCGTTACCGCGAGTCGATCCTGCTTGCGCCCCGAGTCCGGCTCAAAACGCATGATGCCGCCGCCGCCGCGGAGGAAGGGCACCAGATTGCCACTCGCAAGATTGATCTGCGTGGTGATGCCGTAGTGCTGAAGGTCGATCGTCCGACCTGCGGACTTCGCTCCAAACAGCGACGGCGCACGCGCGGCATCGATCCCGTACTTCCGACCAACGAAGTAGAACGGCTGCAGTTCGACGGCACGACCAAAACGAAAGGCGACGCGACCGCCGTACAGCCAGTCATCCTCAAAGGCCAACTGGTCGTTCCACTGGATACGCTCGGCGCTTGGCACGATGCTGTAGCCGATCGACTGGGCCGAGACCGGTGCGACGACGGTGGCGGACGCGACCGTGAGGGCCGAAGCAAAGAGAGCGACACGACGCGCATACGCGCGCGAGTTACTGACAACGAGAGAATGCACGATGAACTCCAAGTAGTGGGCGAATGACATTTGGAGTATCGCGGATCCTGTCTCGTGGTCGTATCCCTCAAACGAGTGAAATCGATGCTCAATCCACGTGCCCACGCACTGATGCGCATCATGCACATGCCGGATGCGGACGCGCCAAGACTTCAAGTGTGCGCTGGATCACGGAGTTCGCGATTCACGCGCAGGTATTCAAAAAACTCGCGAGTCCACGTCGCACGCTCTATGATATCGGCGTCACGTGCCCGACGGAGTGCGACCGGCACGCACCTCTGAATTGCGACCTTCCGCTTCTCGAACGACAATGCCCGACGACGTTACGCATTCCGCCTCACCCGCGCCTGAGGGGACCGCTGCACCGATCGGTGCGTTCGACGACGAACTCGACAATGACTTGTTCGTCGCGAACGGTGTGCGGGTGACCGACGGCCAGTATCTGATTCCGCCGCTCGCGCCACGGGATCTCGCGCGGGTTGCGCTCAACAAGCCACTCGATCCCACAACCATCGCGGCTCTGCTCGCCACCCGCCGCCGACATGCGGCCGCTGGCGATGGCAACCTCGACGAGGCGGTGCTTGGCACCGTGCATGGCGTGGATGCCGACAATCTCAAGGAAGCCGGATGGGGCGTGATCTTTGCCGCCGACGATCCGGACGCGGAGGCGATGCGCTCAGCGCTCTCGCCGTTGCTTGCGCTCCGCGAAGAACAGTGCGGCAAACTCTACAAGGAGTACATCGGCGAAACAGGTATTCCCGCCGGTACTGACGGGTGGGGATTTCTCGCATCGCTGGGGTCGGCCACCGGGCAGCCGGTCGATCCGACGATCGTGCCGTACTACCTGATGCTCGTGGCATCGCCGGAACAGGTGAGTTTCGAAGCACAGTGCGCGATGGACACGCAGAATGCCGTGGGGCGTCTCTGGTTTGACGGCGACACGCGTGCGGCCCGACTCGATGCCCTCAGCCGATATGCACACGCGGTGGCCGCGCGAGAGCGGAATGCGACGGCTACGCCGCCGCGCGCCTACTTCTTCGCCGCGCGCAACAAGGGCGACGCTGCGACGCAACGCAGTGCGCGGTTTCTGGCCACACCTGTCTCCAAGGCGTTTGCGGCCAAACACGGCTCGTGGCATGTCGCGACCGCCATCGGCGATACGGCGCGAAAGGCGACACTGGTGGACGTGCTCCACGGCGCGGAGTCGCCGTCGCTGCTGGTCACTGCCACACACGGCGCGGCCTTTGACAGCGGGGATCCGCTGCAGTTCGCGCAGCAGGGCGCGCTGGTGTGTCAGGATTGGGAAGGACTGGCCAGCACCGCGCCCCTCACCGAGCATGAGTACGTGTGGGCGGCCGACATCACGACGACACAGCTTCCGGGAACGATCGCGTTTCTCTTTGCCTGCTACGGCGCCGGTACACCGGCCACGGACGCCTTCCTTCCAATCGAAGTGACGGACGCCCCGACCATCGCCCCGCGTCCCTTTGTGTCGCGTCTGGCGCAGCAGCTTTTGCTGGCGGGCGCGGGTGCCGTGATCGGACACGTTGAACGCGCGTGGACCTGTTCCTTCCAGTGGGCCGGGGCGGGGGCCCAGACCCAGGTGTTCACCAGTCTGTTCGACGCCCTCGCCGCGGGCACGCCGGTTGGCAGTGCCATGGAGTACTTCGATGCACGATGCGGCGGCATCAGTCGGCAACTCACCGACGCGACACGCGCCCATGCTGCAGGCAAGAACAATGATTTCGATCTCTCCGCACTTTGGACCGCGCAGATGGATGCACGCAACTACATCGTCCTCGGCGATCCCGCCGTGCGCTTCGATGTCTGACCACTCGCGGTGAACCGCCTCTCGCCGTACGACGCCACGCACCTCACTTCGGAGCATCTTCCATGACCATACGACAGGTCCCGCAGACTGACTTGCAGTATTACCTGCTGGCGTTTGACAAGAACGGCGTCGAGCAGGGTGATCCCGATGCCGGTGGCGGCACCCTCTCCGAAAAGGCACTCGATGCACTCGCGGGCGGGATCACCGATGTCTTCATCCTCAGTCATGGCTGGAAAGGCGATCTGCCCGCTGCGGTCGACCAGTATGATCGATGGATCAGTGCCATGGCCGCCTGCACCATCGATCGCCAGCGCGCCCGCGCCAAGTGGCCGAACTTCAAACCGTTGTTGATCGGATTTCACTGGCCGAGTCAGCCGTTTGGTGATGAGAAGAACGATGGATCGTTCGCGGCGGAAAGTGGCGGGGGCGAGGCTGCGTTCATCGAAGCATGGGCCGATCGCATCGTGGATACACCGGCCGCGCGTGCCGCACTCAAGACCATCTTTCAGTC
>JAGNMU010000506.1 GCA_017991005.1 Gemmatimonadaceae bacterium
GGGCAGCGCGCAGAACGTGTACAATCTCGTGTCCGGCGGAGCGTTGCGATTGACCACGGCCCGCTGGTACACACCCGCCGGACGCAGCATCAGCAAACCGCGTCCACGTGATCCCAACGACGATCCCGCCGACAACGCGGGCGTGTCCTTGCCCAGCGATACGCTGCGTCCCCGCTTTCGCACGGACGCAGGCCGGACCGTGCTGGGCGGCGGCGGTATCACACCGGATGTGGAAGTTGGTGACTCACTGACACCGCTGCCGGTGCAGGCGCTTGCCCGCGCGATGGGGAAACATCTCGCCGACTATCGCGATGCGCTGGCCAAGGAAGCGAATGTCGTGAAGTCGACCGTCAAAGGGATCAACGATCCGGTCACGACTGACATGCTGAACCACGTCTATCGCACGCTCGAGCAGCGGAAGATTGCGCCCGACCGCAAGGTCTTTGACAGTGCAGCGCCGTGGATTGCGCGATCACTCGGCTACGAGATGACGCGCGTGGCGTTCGGCGGCGAGTCGGAATTTCTGCGCCGTGCGCAGGACGATGTCGTGATTCAGCGCGCGAGTCTGATTCTGCAGGGTGCGCGCATGCCCAATCAGGTATTCACGCGCATCACGGCCACCAGCAGATAGTCTCGGTTCGTCCGCAGACCGTTCGCGGACCGGATGCGGACCGAATCGCTTAGCTGCCGGGAATCTTCGTAATCACACGCACGCCTTTGGGCGGCGTGAACACGAAGGCGTTCTTCGGCAGCGTGGCGTTGGGGATCCACGTGGTCAGTGTGATCGTACGCTCAACCCCCTGCGGATCGATCACTTGTACACGCGCCGGACGCGGCTCTTTGTCGTCCAGCCACAGTGTGGCTTTCTGAAATGGCACACTGCCGTCGACACGCGGCACGAGCAGTACGCGGCGCGTGCCGCGTCCGTCGATCGTGACGGCCTCGCCACCCGAGATGTTGAACGTGCGTTTCGGTGCGTCCAGCAGCTGGCCCAGCAAATCGGCCACCACCGCGCCGTCTGCGTCCGCCGGCAACTTCATCACCTGATTGGGTGTGCTGCTGGGGAGATACACCCAGAGCGATTTGCCATCGCCCACGATGCGATCGCCGGCCGGCTCGGTGAATGTGATGCTCACGCGCCCCGGCTTTTGCTGCAGAAACGTGCCGCGTGACGACGCCGTGCGGCCCAGCAGCGGATTCATGATCCGCTGGTCAAACTGCGCTTCGAGCGTGGTGTGCGTTGCCCAGGCCTTGGCTACCCGATCGTACGCGGATTCGGCAGGCGACTGCGCCGCCAGCGGCGATGCGGCCACGGCACATACCGCGGCGCCAAACGCGACACGGGCGGCCGCGTTCAACCGACCGCTGCGCGCCGAAGGGGTGCTGCTCTGCAGAATGGGCATGCCCTGACGTACCCGTCGCCGGCACGAACGTGCCCGGCGACGCATGATGGCCGTCACACCCGACGTCAGGCGACGACGGGGGTGATCGCCGGCGTAGGCGCGATGGTGCGGCCGATCGCGTTGGCGATGGCGTGCAATTCCTTGACGAGCTGCATGAACTGCTCGGGATAGAGCGACTGCGCGCCATCGGACAGCGCTTTGTCCGGATGCGGGTGCACTTCCACCAGAATCCCATCGGCGCCGGCCGCAACCGCGGCACGCGCCATCGGGGTGACCTTGTCACGCAGACCGGTGCCGTGGCTTGGATCGGCGACGATGGGCAAGTGCGACAGCTTGTGCACCACGGGAATCGCCGTGAGATCGAACAGATTGCGCGTGGCAGAGTCGAATGTGCGCACCCCGCGTTCACACAGAATCACGTTGGGATTGCCTTCGGCCAGAATGTACTCGGCGCTCAGCAGCAGGTCGTTGATCGTGGCCGCCATGCCGCGCTTGAGTAGCACCGGTTTGTTCAGCTTCCCGACGTGACGCAGCAGCGAGTAGTTCTGCATGTTGCGCGCGCCGATCTGAATGCAATCGGCGTATTCCGCCACGAGATCGGCGCCGTGTTCGTCCATCGCTTCGGTGACGATGGCGAGACCGGTCTCCTGACGCGCGAGCGCGAGCAGTTCGAGGCCGCGCTTGCCCATGCCCTGAAACGCATACGGCGACGAGCGAGGCTTGAAAGCCCCACCGCGAAGCGCCGTCGCGCCGGCCGCACGCACGGCACGCGCCGATTCCATGATCTGCTCTTCGCTTTCGACCGAGCACGGTCCGGCGAAGATGACGATGTCATCACCACCGACCCGCACACCCGGCGCGATCTCGACGATGGTGTTTTCGGTCTTCCATTCGCGGGCGGCCTGACGATACGGCTTCTGGACGATGAGTACGCTGGCGACCGCCGGGAGTCCCTCGATGTAGGACCAATCCACTTTCGCGTCGTCGCCAAGGAGACCGATGGCCGTGCGCACTTCGCCCGGCATGGGAAGGGGCTTGAACCCCTGGCGCACGATTTCGTCGCAGACGCGTTCAATGTCTGCGGCGCTCGCGTTCGGCTGCATCACGACCAGCATGGGACGTCCTCAGAATTCGATGGACCAGCCGTCGGTCGCCAGATCGACCGGGCCGGCATACTGTTCCGCCACCTCGGAGACGATATCAATCGACTCGACGGGCGGGTAAAAATGCGTCAGCACCAGACGACGCGCGTTGGCACGGGCCGCCAGGGCGCCAACCTGCCGCGGCGTGAGATGATCACGGATCGCGAGGCTGTCGGGAAGCGAACATTCGGCGAGCAGTACATCGCACCCCGAAGCCCAATCCGCCAACGCGTCGTCGTATCCGGTGTCTCCCGTGTACACCAGACGCGTTGATCCCTGAGCCACGGAATATGCCACGCTCTCCGCAGTATGTGGTACCGGCTGCGCACGCAAACGCACGTCGTCGGCGAGCAGGATGATCTCGTCGGGGACGAGTTCGCGCACCGTGAGTGGAAAGCCAGGGGCCAGCAACCACGCGCCGTAGAGTGCCGCGAGCTGCTCGAGGAACACACCCGTGCCCGGCGGACCATACACCGTCACCGGCTCGGCGCGCGGCGGCAACTGCCCCCAGCGCCATCCCATCACCAGCATCACCAGATCGGCAATGTGGTCGGGGTGAAAGTGCGTGACGGCCACGTGGGTGATGGACTGCCACGGGACACCAACGGCCGCCATACGATGCACCGCGCCAGCCCCGCAATCGAGCAGCAGGGTGATGCTCCCGGCCCGCACGAGATGCGCCGCGGCGGAGCGCGTTGGGTGCGGGGCGGCGGTGCCGGTACCGATGGTGGTGAGGTGCATGGATTGAGCGGCTGGGTGTTGGTGGACGACAATGGGAGGGAGGGACAGCGCCAGGGGTCAGGGAGCAGCATTCGCCCTCGATTCTTCCTGCGTCCTGCCCCCTGGCGCTGTTCCTCCCTCCCTTTGTCCTTCGCCCGATATCGCGGTTTCCGG
>JAGNMU010000507.1 GCA_017991005.1 Gemmatimonadaceae bacterium
CAACGTGCCATCGACGAGGATCCTGCCTACGTCGTGTTCAATGGCTCGGCCGGCGCCCTGATGGGTGAGAAGGCGCTCACAGCTGAAGTGGGTGAGACCGTGCGACTGTTCGTGGGGAATGGTGGGCCAAACCTCGTCTCGAGCTTCCACGTCATCGGCGAGATCTTCGACCGCGTGTACACGGAAGGCGGCACGAAGAGCATCAACGAGAATGTGCAGACCACGCTGATTCCCGCGGGCGGAGCAGCCATCGTCGAGTTCAAGCTCGAGACCACGGGTAACTACATCCTCGTGGACCACTCCATCTTCCGTGCCTTCAACAAGGGCGCCATCGGTATGCTGACGGTGGGCGGTGCGCCGGACAGCGGCGTCTACTCCGGCCGGCAGTACGAGGGCATCTACCAGCCCGAGGGCGGTGCGATGCAACGGATGCCGACGAGTGACGCGCCAGCGCCAGCCACGGCGCGGAATCGGGCGGAACAGATCACCATGGGCGAGCGCGTTTACGCGCAAAATTGCGCCGCCTGCCATCAACCAGCCGGTAACGGGCTGGCTGGGGCGTTCCCACCGCTCGCCGGATCAGACTATCTGAACGCTGACGTGACGCGCGCCATCGGCGTGGTGCTGCACGGCCTCTCGGGCCCCGTGACGGTGAATGGCGTGCAGTACAACAGCCTGATGCCAGCGCTGTCGCTCGCTGACGAAGACGTCGCCAACGTCCTGACGTACGTCTACAGCCAATGGGGCAACAACGGCACGCGTGTCACGCCAGACCAAGTCAAGACCGTACGTGCGGCAGGCGGGCGACGCGTGAACATGGATGCTCACTAGTTAGAAAGTGGGGCTGGCGCTGCCGCGCGTGTGTCGCGCGGTGCGCCATGCCGCCACCGTCTAGCGAGCCTTGGCGCTCGCGCCGGAACTCCGGATCCGCGGCCACAGCGCCACGAAGAACAGCCCGAGTCCGGCAACCTGCAGCGCCGCCGCCACGACGATGGCCGCGCGCCATGCCAAGTCTTGCTGCGTCCCTGGCCACGACTCAAGCACGACGCGCACTCCCGTGCCTCCGGCGATTCCCCACCACGCGATCTCCGCGAGCAGCGGTTGATGCTTGGCTTCGCCGACGCGAGGCCGCGGAAACATCCACAGCGCAACGCCGGCAATCATCATCAGCACGAACCCGACCAGCAACGCGTGCGTGTGCGCGCTGCGCAGTCGCCAAGCGACTGGCACGCCGAACTCGCGGCCGAGGAGCATCCAGAAGCCGAGCGCCAGACCGATCAGCAGGAAGGCGATGGCCGTCTTGAGATAGCGTCGGACCAGCGGGTTCACTTCGGCGCTCCGCTCGCGCTCGGCGGCGTCAAGGTTGTTGCCACGCTACGCGCGAGCACGGTGACAGATTGTCAGGAGCATCTCGCTCGCCGTCGTCGCGCGCACGGAGTGCGTGACATTCCCTGCGAGACAAAGGAGTTGCCCACCGTGGAGAACCCGCGGACCATCCTCCAGTGTCACCACGAGCTCCCCAGAAAGCACGTGAATGGTGACTTCGCCGTCGGTGCGGTGCGCCTTGAGCTCACCGTCCGGCTCGAACACAAACAGCAGCTGGGCGAGTGCGCCATGGCGCGCGAGCGCGACCTGACGATGTCCATTCTTGGCCGCGTGCGGTTCGGCGCGTAATTTCGCGGCCGCAGCCGACAAGTCGATGTGCTGCGCGTTGCCAGCCAAGCGCTCGTGCGGGTGCGCGCGCAGGCGATCCTCTTCAGTCATACAATCTCCGGGGGAGGGACGGGCGGCGCAGTGATGACGGCGCGTCGACCTACCCGAATACTACTCGTTCGCGCGCGACTCGCGGCCGTCAGCGGCGCGGCCGCTCCAAGCTACGCCGGCAGTCAGTAGTACCCAAACCGCACTTCGCAGTAGCATTGCGCGCACGCTGTCGACGGCAACGTGCCCACCGGACCGAGATAGCACAAAGATGACGACGAGTACAAGGACGTTGAGGCCCGCGATGAGACCGGCGGCTTTCCACGCTTTGGCCGCTCGACGCCACGCGAGGATGCCAACGACGATGTAGGCAAGCCCCATGGCTACGTTGAACCAAAGAAGCGGGCGGAAGGTCAGGTACCCGGGGTCGCGACCTGCGAGCACACTGGCGCCAGCGGCAATCGAGGCTATTCCGAAGAGCACGCCGACAAGGCCACTGAGGCGTCCGACCCATTCGCGTGCGGTGCGCGCGTTACTCATGGCTGGCTCCGTCGGTATAACGCTTGCGTTCTGCAGCAAACGCTCCCAGCCGGACACAAGCGGGGCGTTCGCACCATACTGTGAGGTTACAGCGAACGCCCCGCGATCGCCACGTTGATCTTCATAGCGTTTGCCTGCAGCAACGCAAGGTTAGGCAGCTGGAGCAGCGAATCGCACGTCACGAAGTCGGCGTTCAGCGCACACCTACCGCTGTCGCGCCACGGCGGTAGCCGTGTCCCCTAAGAGACTGAGGCTACGCGTCCGAATTGAATCGTCCGTCACTTTCATGAAGCGAAGGTACACGCGATCGTCAGGGGCAAGCTCCATTCTCGTTGCGACCCCGGTCTCTCGATCGAGAAAGCGAATCTGAGCGCCGCCGGTGTTCGAAGCAGTGATATTGATCCGCTCTGGGTTGCACGGCTGGCTGGTGCAGGGAGGCGCGTCAAAGCCCATGCCGATATCGCCACGCTGATTCAGCCCAAGGCCAAAGCGTTCGTTGCCAGCAGAGTCACGGATCGCCATCCCGGTCGAAGGAGACATGCGTTGGAAATTGTCGCGCATCGGCGCGCCGAGCACGATCCGATCTCGTCCGGCCGAGTCTTCGATGACAAGCTGTCGAGTGCGCACAATGTCCGAGGTCGGAGCCTGACCCACGAATGCCGAGAGCGCCACCAAGGCTGTTCCTAGCCCCATGAGTAATCCAACCGCTTGCGTACGCCGAAGCTGCTGCTTGAGCTCGTAGACTTGCTCAGAGAGCGCTCGTTCTGATGAATCCATTGTCCCCTCCTTTTGTCAGGTTGAAGCTGCCTAACGCCGCATTGGACGGACCGGCTCTATTTGCTCCAGTCAGCACAATGCAATTCCTCTACGATCTTCCTGCCACGCGGCGACAAACGCAAGCAAAACACTCTCAACGATTTGTGCGAGCGACGGTCGCTCGTCCCGGTCCGCACACACGTGTTAGGCCGGTCCGTCTAAATGCCTTGCTGTGCAGCGCGGACGATGCGCCCCGAATGACCTGCCTCGCGCGGGACTGCTTGCTCTCGTTGGCCGCCCCGCCCTTCTCCCCCCTCCCCCCCCCCCCCCACCTCCCCCCCACCCCCTCTCCCCACCCCCCCCCGCCCCCCCACACCCCCTCTCCTCCCCTCCTCCCCCACCCCCATACCCCTCCCACCACCACCACTCC
>JAGNMU010000508.1 GCA_017991005.1 Gemmatimonadaceae bacterium
CATCACAACATCCCCGGATTGCCGTCGCAGGAATTCCAGCCTGGCCTCAAGTCGCCGATTGCGGCCGACGCGCAGGGTGAGTTTGCGAATCCCAAGGGCAAGGCCGAGGGCATGTACGACCCCGAGCACTCCTCGGGAATGGAGCATCGCCGCTGGGCGATGACGATCGATCTGGCGCGATGCACGGGCTGTTCGGCGTGCGTGACCGCCTGCTACAGCGAAAACAACATTCCGACGGTGGGTGCGCCGTATCAGGGTCGCGCGCTCAGCCCCACGTCCTGGGATGAACGTCCGGGTGCGAACATCATCAAGGGCCGCGAGATGGCCTGGATTCGCCTCGAGCGCTACTACGAAGGCAACGAGAATACGGAAAACGAATTCTCCGCCGACTTCGACACGCGCTTCGTGCCGATGATGTGCCAGCACTGCGGCAATGCGCCCTGCGAGCCGGTGTGCCCCGTGTACGCCACGTATCACTCGCCGGACGGCCTGAACGTGCAGGTCTACAACCGCTGCGTGGGCACGCGCTACTGCAGCAACAACTGCCCGTACAAGGTTCGCTACTTCAACTGGTTCGGCTACGGCGAGCCGGAGCGCAAGCAGTACGCGTGGCCGGAACCGATGCACTGGTCGCTCAACCCCGACGTCACCGTGCGTGGCAAGGGCGTCATGGAGAAGTGCACGTTCTGCGTGCAGCGTATCCGTGAGTCCGAACACCGCGCCAAGGCCGAAGGACGTCCCGTCAAGGCCGATGAGTTCACCACGGCCTGCGCCCAGGCCTGTCCGTCGCGCGCCATCGTCTTCGGTGATGCGGCCGACGAGAACTGGAGCGTGTCCAAGCTCGCGTATGACCGTCGCGCGTATCACGTGTTCGAAGAATTGAACGCGTACACCGCCGTGGTCTATCTCAAGAAAGTCTCCTATCCAGCGCCGGCGTCCCCGGCGAAGGCCTGAGGGTAGTCGCACATGGCATCCGTAGCGCATCCGGTGCGTGAGGGCATCCGTGGGCCGAATATCGCATCGGCCGACGTGCAGCTCCCCGCGGTCAAAGATTACGAACAAGTCGATCGCGAGATCATCGCGACCCTTGGCTTTACCAAGAAGTGGTTCCTCGGTCTGTCGATTGCCGTGCTGGGCATGCTCATCGGTGCCTCGGCGTGGCTCTATCAGATCTACTGGGGCCTCGGACAGGCCGGCTACGAACCGCCGGTGATGTGGGGCAACTACATCATCACGTTCGTTTTCTGGGTCGGTATCGGTCACGCCGGCACGCTGATCTCGGCCATTCTGTATCTCTTCCGCGCCGGCTTCCGCACCTCGATTTATCGAGCGGCCGAAGCGATGACCGTGTTCGCCGTTATGACGGCCGGTCTGTTCCCGATCATTCACATCGGGCGCCCGTGGAAGTTCTTCTGGTTGGTGCCGTATCCGAACTGGCGTCTGCTGTTTCCGAACTTCAAGTCACCGCTGGTCTGGGACGTCTTTGCCATCTCGACGTACCTCACCATCTCGACGACGTTCCTCTTCATCGGTTTGATCCCCGACATCGCGGTGCTCCGCGACAAGGAGACGAACCCGATGCGCAAGCGGATCCTCAGCATCCTCTCGCTCGGCTGGCGCAACAGCGATCGCGAATGGCGTCACTTCGCCAAGGCGTACCTGTTCCTTGCCGCCTTCAGCACGCCGCTCGTGCTCTCCGTACACTCCGTCGTTTCCTTCGACTTCGCCATGTCGTTGGTGCCGGGCTGGCACGCCTCGATCTTCCCGCCGTACTTCGTCGCCGGTGCCATCTTCTCCGGCTTCGCGATGGTGTGGACGATTGCGATTCCGATGCGCAAGTGGTTCAAGCTCGAGCACTACATCACGCTCAATCACCTCGACGCGACGGCCAAGGTCGTGCTCTTCACGTCGCAGGTGGTCGGTTGTGCCTACCTGATCGAGTTCTTCATCGCCTGGTACAGCGGTGTGCGGCCGGAACAGGAGTTCTTCTGGAACCGTGTGTTCGGCCAGTGGTGGTGGGCCGCGTGGATCATGCTCCTGTGCAACATGGCCCTGCCCATGTCGCTCTGGTCGCAGAAGCTGCGTCGCAACCCGTCGTGGCTGTTCATCCTCAGCCTGTTCATCAATCTCGGCATGTGGTTCGAGCGCTTCGTGATCGTGGTACCGTCGCTGTCGCATGAGTTCGAGCCGTGGCAGTGGGGCAGCTATGCGCCCAGCTGGATCGACATGTCGTTCCTGATTGGCTCGTTTGGCTGGTTCTTCATGTGGTTCCTGCTGTTCGTCAAGCAGTTGCCGGTCATGGCCATCATGGAACTCAAGGAAATCGTCGTGCCGCGCAACAAGCATGCGCATGATGGAGGACACCACTGATGCAGGGCGTTCTTGGAGCCTTCCGCGAACTCGACACGACCGTCGCGGCCATCAAGGATCTCAAGTCGAAGAAGCTGGGCGAGATGACGGTCTACTCGCCCACCATTCGCCATGAGCTCGACGATGCCATTGACGGGCCGAACAGCGTCGTGCGCCGCTACACGCTGATTGGCGGCCTGCTCGGCGTCAGCTTCGGCTATTGGATCGCGATCTGGTCGTCGCAGTACTGGCCGCTCGTCACGGGCGGCAAAGCCATTGCCTCGTGGATTCCGTACACGATCATCGGCTTCGAAGTGATGGTGCTCGTCGGTGCGCTGTCCACGGTGGCCGGCATGTTCATTCACTCGCGTGTGCCGCGCCTGACCACGACGACAGGATACGATGTGCGTTTTTCCAGTGGCCACTTCGGCATCTTCATCGCCTGCGACGCCGCCAAGGCCGGACAGGCGGAAGCGCTCCTGCGCCAGCATGGTGCGGTGGAGGTGCGTCGTGAAGACTGAGTCGATGCAACAGTACGCCACACGCCTGGCGCGGGTATCGGCGGTCATCGTGCTGCCGATCGCGTTCGGAGCCTGCAGCTGGTTCACAGACTTCAAGCGGCAGCCGTCCATCGAGCCGTGGGAGCCGGTGTCGCAAAGCGACGCTGATTCCACCACGCCGCCGCGCGGACAGCCCAAGTACAGCGTACCGATGCAGGGCACGAACGGCACGGCGTACGGCATCTCGTACGTGCCCGGGATGCCGCAGATCGACTCGTTCGCGCCCATTCCGAGTCCGGTGCCGTCCGATGCCCGGTCGCTCGCGAACGGTAAGCTGGAGTATCAGATCAACTGCGCGGTCTGCCACGGCAATGCCGGCGATGCCAAGGGCGGACTGGTCAAGGTGAATCCGGCGTACGCGTTCGCGCCGAGCCTGCTCACCGACCAGGCCAAGGGTCGGTCGCACGGGTACATCTACGGCATCATTCGAAACGGCCGCGGTGTCATGCCCAACTACAACCGCATCGAAGAAGCGGATCGTTGGGACGTGGCCAACTACGTGAAGGCGCTGCAGG
>JAGNMU010000510.1 GCA_017991005.1 Gemmatimonadaceae bacterium
GGCGGAACACGCGCAACGTGTCAAACTCGGACAACGGCGCGCCGCTGACACGCTCGACAACCAGTCCGAGCAGAATGAAGCCCAGATCGCTGTAGAGAAACCGCGCGCCGGGTAAGGTGTCCGGCGCGGTGGCGAACAATTTGGCACGCGCGTCGATGGCCGACGTCGCTTCTTTGTAGAATGGGCGCCACGCAGGGAGCCCCGCCGAATGCGTGAGCAGGTGGCGGATGGTGATCGCGGCCGTACCCGGTGAGGTCCACTCAGGCAGATAGCGAACGACGGGCGCATCGAGTTCGATCTTGCCTTCTTGCACCAGCAGCATCACGGCCGACGTCGTGCCCACCACCTTGGTCAACGACGCCAGATCCCAGACGGTTCGTGCGTTCGGTCGATGACGATCCGCCGAATCGAGTCGGCCCACCCCGACTTCGGCAATGATGCCATTGGCGGTCCCCACGGCGGCGTACGCGCCCGGAAACGCTCCATCGTCGATGGCACGCTGCAAGACGGCGCGCACGGAGTCACGCACGACTCGGGCGCGTGCATCGGCGACACTGCGATCGCGCGCCGGACTGGCGCCGCGCCCACCAATGGCGCAGGCGCCCAGCAGCAGCGTCGCGAAGATGGCGACGCCGGCGCGTCCGCTCCGTTGCATCCGTGCTGTCACGTCGTGGCTCCGTTCTGGACGAGAGTGAATAGTGCGCGCGTCGGCGACCATCATCGCGCGCCGCCGGTTGCGGGAAGCGCGTCACGCTGCAGACCGTCGCCGCGCGTGAAGTATCCCGGCAACGTTACCGGCGTCCGCCCGCTGATGCCAATGTGCCCGACGATGGCTCGTGCCGCCGCGCGTTCAAGGACTTCACCACGTCCGTACGTGACCAGGTACGTCGGAATCTGTGGCATCTGCCGGATCTGATAGGGATTGCCGCCAGCCACCACCACCAGTTTCCCCGTCTGCGACAGCCGGGAAATGAACGCCGCGATCGACGCCGGAATGGCCAGTCTTCCGGCGCCTTCGAGCGTGCGCGTGTACGTGTAGACCACGATGCGATCGGCCCCCGAGGCGGCTGCAGCGAGCGAATCGAGTTCAGTGGCGCCCGCACGCGGCGAGAGTCGCACGCTGCGCGCGCGTGGCGACAGGGTGCGCAATTCGGTGGTGAACCAGGTGCCCGCCAACGGGTCGTTGTCGGGGGCGTACGTAAATACCTGCACCCGCGCCGTGCGCGGCATCGGAAGCAACGACGCACTGTCACGCAAAAGCGTGACGGCGCGTTCGGCAACCTGCTGGGCCATCGCCCAAGAGTCCGGACGGCCCACCTGTTCGCGGAGCACAGTCGTCGAGACGATCGGGGTCGCAACCGCACCCGTTCGCAATTTGAGTTCCAGAATACGACGAACGCTCTGCTCGATGCGTGCTTCGGAAATGCGACCACTGCGCACAGCGGCAACGATGGCGTCGATGGCGCGGGTCGCATCTGGCGGCATCAGGATGATGTCATCGCCGGCCTCGACGGATCGCACAGCACTCTCGTCGACGCCATATCCCTTGGCGATGCCTTCCATCGTCATGGCATCGGTCACCGTAAGCCCGCGAAACCCGAGCGTATCGCGCAACAAGCCACCCATGATCCGCGCCGACAACGTCGCCGGTGTGCTGTCGCCATACGCCACCGGCAACGCGATGTGCGCCGTCATCATCCCCGCCGCACCCGCCTGAATCGCTGACGCGAACGGCACCAGTTCCACCGCATCGAGGCGGGCGCGCGCCGCCATGATGACGGGCAGCCCGAGATGGGAATCCGTGTCCGTGTCGCCGTGACCGGGAAAGTGCTTGGGGGTCGCCGCGACGCCGGTGGCCTGCAGTCCCCGGACAAAGGCACTCGACATCGCCGCTACCTGCTGCGCGTCCTCACCGAACGATCGCGTGTTGATGACGGGATTGGAGGGATTGTTGTTCACGTCAACCACGGGCGCAAACGCCATGTGAATGCCGATCGCGCGTGACTCGATGCCTGTGATCCGGCCCAAGGCCTCTGCGGCCATGCTGTCGCCCGTGGCACCGATCGCCATGTTGCTGGGCAGGACGGTTGCCGATCCCGCGGAATAGGAGGAGGTGACAAACACCCCGCCTTCCAGGCGACCGAGTCCCGGTTCCACATCGCTCGAGACGAGCAGCGGAACCTTCGCGCCGCCGGCAAGGGCATGCTGCTGGAGCGCATTGACCTTGTCGGCCACCTCGATCGGAGAGCCGAGCGACATCACGAGCCCGCCGATCCCTTCGCCGCGAACCTGTTCCACCAGCTTGAGGTACCCTGGTTCCTGTGCGTTGGTGTAGTCGCCGAGCACCCACACCATGATCATCTGCGCCACACGCTGACGGAGCGTCAGTCGCGCCAGGGTGTTGTTGATCCACGTCCGGTGCGCCGCTGGCAGAGGCGAGCCAGGCCTCAGTGGCAGTGGGCCCGGCGGTCCGCCCAACGCCCCGCGCTCACTGAGGGCGCCACCGCTGAGCGCGCCAGTGCTGAGCGCGCCACCGCCGAGCACGGTCCCGCCCGACGCGAGTTCGCGGCGGTAGAAGCGCGGCGCGGACGTGGGCGATTCGATAGCTTGCGCAGGGACCTCTCGGGCCACGCCGATCGGTGCCGGCGTCCGGTGCGGAGCGGGCGCGCAGGCGAGCCCGATCAGTGCGGGCGCGCCGATCAGCAGGGTCCGTGCGGCGCGGTGTCCCAGTGGTTGACCAGGGCCGCCGCGCCTCGCAGTACGCGGGTAGGGCGTGGGGGTGATCGTGTGTTCGCCCGACAGCGGGATCGACGCGCCATGGCGGCGCGTGGGCATCAATCGGAGGAGTGCGTGACGCATCTCGGAAGCGGGCAGGGAGACGGGGTGGGACAGACGCGACGGCGGAAGCCGCACGTCGGAACACGACGCACCATCGTTGGGGGCATCGTGCTGGGGCTGACAGTCGTGGTGCTGGCTGCATGTGCATCCGGCGGCCCCCCGAACCGGCAAATGGGCGACGAGGGACCGGATGGCATGCCGATGCGTGGCGACCGAAAGGTGCGCCCCGGCATCACCGTGCTCTTGGACGATAGCATCAAGCTCGTCGCGGGCAAGCGCGTCGCCCTGATCACGAACCAGACTGGCGTGGATGAAAAGGGACGACGGACGATCGACCTGCTCGCCGCCGACCCGCGCGCGGAACGCGCCGGTGTCAAACTGGTGCGCCTTTTTGCCCCTGAACACGGCGCCAAGGGGACGGCGGATCATCCCGATGTGGCCGATGACCGCGACGAAAAGACGGGTCTCGTCATTCACTCGCTGTATCAGCGCACCACCATCGCACCGCCGGACAGTCTCCTGACCGATGTCGACGTGCTGGTGGTCGACCTGCAGGATATCGGCACGCGCACGTGGACCTACGTT
>JAGNMU010000509.1 GCA_017991005.1 Gemmatimonadaceae bacterium
TCGGTTGTCAGTTTTTCAGTGGTCAGACAACAGCTGAGTTTCGGGTCGTCAGTCGCAGTAAGCAGTTATCAGTAGTCACTGACAACTCACAACTCACACTGACAACCGACAGCTTAGCCGTTGTCCGATAACTGACCACTGACAACTGGGCAGTTAGCTCACCGGGCTGTCAGCCTCCCCAGCGCCTCCCGCACCACTCGACTCACGTCGCCGCCCGCCCCGGCTTCCACCGCGCTCCGCACCGCGCGATCGGCGTCGATCTGCGCGTAGCCCAGTGCCACCAGTGCGCGCACCGCGTCATCGGACGCTGGGCTGCTCGCGCCGCTCGACGACGGCGCGGCGCCCACCGCGTCGATTTTGTCGGCCAGATCGAGGATGATCTGCTCCGCCTTTTTCCGGCCGACGCGCGGTACCCGCATGAGTGTGGTGATGTCCTTCTCGCGCAGCGCGCGCACCACGCGTTCAGCGGTGAGCGAGGAGAGGATGCCAAGCGCGAGCGCGGGCCCAACGCCTTTGGCAATGAGCAACCGCTGAAACACGCTGCGTTCGTACGCTGAATCAAAGCCATACAACTGCCAGGCGTCCTCGCGCACCGACAGGTGTGTGAACAGCGTGACGGGCTTTCCCTCTGCCGGCAGTGTTTCGAAGACCGACAGCGGAATGTGGCACTCGTAGGCCACGCCGCCTGCGGTCATGATCTCCACGCGATCAAGTTCACGGTGGACCAGCGTTCCGGCGATCTGCGAGATCATAAGCGTGTGCGAGAATCAGAAGGGGACCGCCCGAGTCGCGGCGGATCAAAGGTGGGCGCGAGGCACGCGCACAACGCCGCAGCCACTCCATCGGCGGCGTCGGCTGGTTGTGGTGCGGTTTTCAGGCGGAGCAGTTTGGCCACCATGAACTGCATCTGCTGTTTCGTCGCGGCGCCGGTGCCCGCAATGGCTTTCTTGATTTCGGCGGGTGGATACTCGCGAATGGACAACGCGGCCTGCTCGGCGGCAAGCAGAATGACGCCGCGCGCGTGCCCCAGCACAATCGTCGTGCGCACGTTGCGCGCGTAGAACACATCCTCGACCGCCACGGTATCCGGGCGATGCCGTTCAATCAATTCCGCGATGCCGGCGTGGATGTTGTGCAGGCGCGACGGCAGCGGGTCGGCGGCGGGCGTACGAATCACTCCGCACTCAAGCAGCGTCGCGGTGCGGCCGTCGTATGACACCACACCATAGCCGGTGACGGCGGTCCCCGGATCGATGCCGAGGACCAGCGAAGGGCGCGCGGAAACCGAGGCCATCACACCCGGTCGGGTCGCCGCGCGCGTCATCGACTACGCCTGTGCCATCTCGTCCGCACCCATCTCGAAGTTGGCATCCACCTTCTGCACATCATCGAGCTCTTCGAGTGCTTCGAGCAGCTTGAGCAACTGCTCTGCTGCGGCGCCTTCCACCTTCACCGTCGTCTTGGGCACCCATGCGAGTTCCGCATCGGCCACCTTGTACTTCTTCGTCTCCAATCCTTCCTTGGTCGCGTGCAGTGCACCCGGGTCGGCGGTGATGACAAAAATGTCGTCTTCCCGCACCACGTCGTCCGCGCCGGCCTCGAGTGCCGCTTCGATGAGCGCGTCTTCATTCACGCCGTCCGCGTCGACCGTCATCTGTCCCTTGCGGTCAAACAGGTAGGCGACGGAGTTGGTCGAGCCCATGTTGCCGTTGTTGCGAGACAGCTTGTGGCGCACGTCGGCAACCGTGCGCGTCGGGTTGTCCGTCACGGCCGCGATCATGATGGCGACGCCGCCGGGACCGTATGCCTCGTACAGCACTTCCACGTAGTCGACGCCCTCGAGTTCGCCCGTGCCTTTCTTGATGGCGCGCTCGATGTTGTCCTTGGGCATCGACACCGCTTTGGCATTGTCGATGGCAGTGCGCAGACGCGGATTGCCGCCGGGATCACCCCCGCCCAGCTTGGCCGCCATGGTGATTTCGCGAATCAGACGCGTGAACAACACGCCGCGCTTCTTGTCGGTCGCGGCCTTCGCGTTTCTGATGTTCTTCCATTTGCTGTGACCTGCCATGACATCCTCGCTGTAGTTCTTTGCGCCGGGAGAGGCCGGCGCCGGGCGAAATATGCCGGGGGCGAGGGGGGGAGGGGTAGCGCTCGGCAGCACTAGCCGTCCAGAACGTCCTCAAAACGCAGCCACTGTGCGGTGAAATACAGGTCGACATAGCCCAGGGCCCCGTCGCGGTGCTTGAGCAGCCGCAATTCGGTGGCGCCTGTGACGCCGAGATCACCGTCGTAGAGCTCTTCGCGATAGAGACCCAGCACCAGATCGGCGTGGGTACCCACCGCACCGCGTGCACCAAAGTCCGTCAACCGCGGCCGACGATCGTGCCGGGTGCGGTCCAGTAGCGGCAGGTGTGCGAGGAGCACAATCGCGCAGTCGTGGGCCAGTGCCAGTCGCTTGAGCGCGAGCACGGCAAAGGCCAGCATCTCATCGCGATCGGCCCCGTGTGCGGCATCGCCGACGGGCAAAGCTTCAAGACCGTCCACCACGATGACCGACGGCGCCGGCGCGGAATCCGCAGCCTGACGCACGGCCGCCAGTCCGCTCTCGCCCCACACATCGATGACCGGCGCGCGGTCGCGAAGTGCCACCGCTGCCGCCGCCAGCTGTGCGCGCTCGCGGTCTTCTACGGCGCCCAGTCGCAACGCGTCGAGGGTGACCCGCGCCGTCATCGCGAGCGCGCGCTCGTACGCGCGCTCCGGACGCATTTCGCTGGTCAGCAGCAATGTGCGTTCTCGAATGCGCAGCGCGATAGCCAGCGCCAGCGACGAGCAGCCCACGCCGTCATCGCCGCCGAGCACGATGAGATCGCCCCGATGAAAGCCACCGCCGATGGCGCGATCGAGCGATGGGAATCCCGTGGGAATGATCGACGCGTCCACCTCGCCGTCGCGCAGGCGATCGACACGCGTGACGACGCGCGTGAGTGGTGAGATGTCGAGCGGGTTCACGGGCACGCGGTGGCCACGTCGACCTTCATCCGGCGAGCTGCCAGGTGAGCTTTTCCAGCTCGTGCATGGCGGCGCCATCGAGATGCGCCGACACGGCCGTCATCAACCCGCGGAGTGCGCCGACGATCTGCAGCGGCGTACTCGCCGTCGCTTCGACGCACCGCGCGAACGGGACGCGCGTGGGTGCCGGCAGCGCCAGCGACGCCAGCCAGACCTTCGCCGGCGCCGCGCGCGCCACCCGGTCGCCCACGGTCATCGGCTCGGCGCCGCGCATTTCCATCGCGAGGCGCGCCACCAGCAGCGAGGCAAGCGCCACCTCGCGACCGCCGCCCAGGGGAAGGCGACCACCCAGCGCCGCGAGCGCGGGGAATGGAAACGCCAACGGTTCGAGACTGTAGGGAAGCGGGTCGG
>JAGNMU010000082.1 GCA_017991005.1 Gemmatimonadaceae bacterium
TCCCCTGGCTGCCCGCGCCGTGCGTCGTCAATGCGCTGCTGATCATCGTTGGGCTGCTCGGTCTCACCGCGACCGTCGCCTACACCCTGATGCTGTGGCGCGAGCGTGTCCGCCCCGCCTCGACGCCCGTCGAAAGCTGACCACCGCCGTCCGCTTTTTGCCGATCGCCGATCGCGTTTGACCGATCGCGTCGTTTCGCCGTTCAGCCCCACAAACACGACGAACGCCCCGTAACCACAGAGGCGTTCGTTTAGCGTTCAGCGGGATGTCTGCTTGGTAGGTCGAGCGAACGACGGCGCACGACGGAGCCGCGCGGTCAGACTGCTGCGGTTTCCTGCGCCTGTGACTTGGGCGGCTGGGCGAATCGTTCACCCAACGTGCGGAGCTCCACGACTTCCGTCGGCTTGAGCTCGGAGTACCGAGTTGCGAGGTACTGCAGGGTGTTGTCGAACCATTCCTTCTGGTCGTCGGGATGACACCCGATGACACCGCACTGCATGATCTGCTGGAACAGCTCGTCACGGGCTTCCTGGTAGGGAGAGTTCACCATGACGTCACGACGCGGACGAAGCTTGGGCTTGGCCATATCCTCTGGGTAGTGCGCCGAAAAAAACGAGGTTGTCGGAGCTTCCGATCAACATGAACAATCTAACCGCTTGAGTATCGCGGTTCCTAGGGGCGGGGCGGCAAAAACTGCCGAAACGGCGACGCTCGTCCCTGCGAATATGACGGGCCAGTCACGATTTTCGTTGACCATCCAGCCACCGCAGGATGCGCTCCCTGAGCGCGGTCGGTGTCTCCTCGGGCAGCAGGCGGCTGGCGCCCGCCAGCCGTTCGGTGGCAATCGTTGCCTGCGGCAGGACCGACGCCCAGTCCAGTGACGGGCGGGGCGGGTCTTCCGCACCGTCCAGGACCAGCACCGGCACCGCGACGGCGCGGAGCCGATCACGCGCCTGTGCCGACCATTCGACGGCTGCAGCGCGCTGCAGGAGCTGATTGAGGCCATCGGGGCCTACAAACGGTGCCAGATACCGCGCGATCAGTCGTTCGGGCATGAGGGACGGATCCGCGACGGCCGCCCGCAGCAGGGGAGCCAGAGCGGGAAGCGCCCCGAACAGGGTGTTGGACGACAGCGCCAGTAGCGCCGCATTGCGCTGCATGGCGCGGACATCGACTCCGGGCAGCTCATCGGGGTCCGGCGGTGAGAGCAGTGCCAGCGACGTCACGCGGCTGCGCGGACTGGCGGCCAACTCGAGCGCCACCAGCGCGCCGATGTCCTGACCGATCACCGCCATGTCGGGCAGGCGAAGCGCCGCGACGGCCCGAATCACATGTTCGGCCTGTGCGTCGAGGGTGAATGCGGCATCGCTCGGTCGGTCCGACTCGCCATGACCGAGGAGATCGAGCGCAATGGCGGTGTATCCGGCCGAGGCCAGCTGGGGCGCCAGTTGCCGCCAGAGAAATGCACACGTGCCAAAGCCGTGCAGCAGCAGAACCGGTGGACCGCCTCGGCCCACCCGTTCCGCATGCAGGGCGCCAACGCCCACCGGGATTCGCAGATGCTCGACGTACATGGTGGGTGCAATCTGGCGACGAGACGGCGCGGATGGACGTAGCCAGCGCGAAGCCGTATTCGTACCTTGTGACGTGTGCGTGGCGGCCGGCCCGTCCGCCGCCGACGCCTGTGCGGTACGGCACCAAGGCGGATTACGAACGGTACCACACCCGGGGGACCGATGGCGGATCATGAGGAGCAGACGTACGACGACGGTCGCGCGGACAACCTCAAAGCGATGCTGCGCCTGCTGGCCCAACGTATTCACGAGCTGGATGCAAACGATCAGTTGCTCATGCAGGCCGGAACGCTGATGCAGCTGATCGGCGATGTTCGTTCTGAGCTGTTTCACTACGAAGTCCGCTGTACGTACGACACGCCCGAGATTGCCGAGCACCGGCGGTTGGTGGACGATGCCAAACAGCGTGACGACGAATCCTGGACCCCAACCGGCTGGTCGCCGGACGACGAGGAGAGCGAGTGGTAAAGGCAACCCCCACGAAGTCCCGCACCCCTTTCTATGGGCTGCTGTTGTTGCTGGCCGTCGCAGGCGGGTCGGGCATCTGGTACTCGATGAAGGGCAACGAGTCCAAGCCCATCACGCTGGACGAATCGGTGACCGCCAATCTGCCGGCGGCCGAAGGGTATCTGTACGGTGACCCGAACGCGAAAGTCACCATCATGGAGTTCGGTGACTACGAGTGCCCGACGTGCGCGCGGTTTGCCACGATTGCCGAACCGGACATCCGGGCGCGCATCATCGATGCGGGTCTCGCGAATTTCCGCTTCTTCGATTTCCCGATTCCGGAGATTCATCCGAACACGCTCGCGGCATCACTCGCCGCGTCCTGTGCCGCGGATCAGGGCAAGTTCTGGCAGATGCACGATGCGATTTTCGAACATCAGGATGAGTGGAACAGCCAGGTCACGAACAATCCCAAGAAGCTGCTCGATGGATACGCCGAGAAGGTGGGTGTCGACATGAAGGCGTACGGCGAGTGCTTCAGCTCGCAGCGCAACCTGCCGCGCATCCAGGCCAATCGTGCGGCGGGAACGGCTCGCGGGATCAACGGGACGCCGACGTTCGTCATCAACAACACGGTCTACGACTACAAGACCACGCCGGATGACATGAAGCGCGTGGTGGATTCGCTGCTGGCCACGATGCCGAAAACGGCGCCGGACACGACGAAGAAGTAAGCCGCCGATTTCAACACACAACGGGCCCGCGCACTGGTGCGCGGGCCCGTTGGTGTTTTCCTGTCTTCCGTTCGCTGCGCTCAGGCGCGGCGACGTCGCTCGGCTTCGTCCAGATGCAACTTGGGCAGCGGCACCGTGTCGTCACCCTGCTCGTCGGTGGCGGTGGGCACGGTGGGAATCAGCGCATCACCCAGCGCCACGAGCGCGCGCGTGGCGATGACGCTGGCGAGTGGATCGGGGATGCCGAGTTCGCGAATGTAAATATCGAGCGCCCGTTCGTAGCTGGCGTCGGGCGCGAGCGCCTCGACAAACATGAGTGCGTTCTCGACGTGGGTGCGCACGAGCGCCTCTTCCGCGCGCGCCTGCGCGAGCCGCATGCGCTGTTCGGCCTCAGCCGAGAGCTTGCGGGGGAAGAGTGTTTCGGGGAAAAGTTTGCCGAGAATGGACATGTTGGAAGTATAGACGGAATTGTCGCCTCTCATGTTTCACATTCGCGCGGGGTGGCGCGGTGATGGGTGTCACGTGGGGCGCTCTTCTGTTATACCCGCGGACTCTTGGTTTGGTGTGCGGCGTGGCTGCGGGATTGGTGCGCGGCATCGCCGCCGGCGGGAGTGCGCCCCCGTCGCGGCAAGCTGCGAGGGTGGCCGTGCGCGGCGGGGCCGCGCCGGCGTCACCCCCGCAGATAGCCGCTCTGGGGGCGCACTCCCACCGACGTCGGCCGTGCGGGATTGGCGCGTGGGCGGAGCGGTAGCCGGAAGGCTCGGCCGATGGCGGAACGACGCGCGACACGACAGGAAATCGCTCACAGAACGCATCCGTGCGTCAGCCGCCGTGCATGTGCTGCGTGTGCGCTTCGCGCCGAGCGTGCGCGTCTCGCCGTGTACAGGTCGTCTACGCCGACAGCGTGGGGCGCCGGGTGTCCTGGAAGCCGCTCTCCGTCGAGTGCGCCGGCGCGGCCCCGCCGCGCCCGGCCACTCGGCGGCAAAAGCGGCGCGCAGGACACCCGGTGTCCCACGCGCCGCATGACGCACCACTGACAACCACCAACAGCGCAGCGCTACGACTCCTGCGCCTCGTATTGATCCTTGAGACTCGCCACCACACTCGGATCCGCCAGCGTCGTCGTATCACCAAGCGCGCGCCCTTCGGCGATATCGCGCAGCAGGCGCCGCATGATCTTGCCCGATCGCGTCTTGGGCAGATCGGCACTGAAGAGAATGTCGTCCGGTCGCGCCAGTGCACCGATCTTCATCGCCACATGTTCACGCAGTTCGTCGCGCAGATCGCCGCTGGCGTGAAAGCCCTGGCGTAACGTGACGAACGCGGCGATCGCCTGACCCTTGAGCTCGTGGTGTTTGCCCACCACCGCGGCTTCGGCCACTGACGGATGGTCCACCAGTGCGCTCTCCACTTCCATCGTGCCGATGCGATGTCCCGCGACGTTCAGCACGTCGTCGACACGGCCCAGAATCCAGTAGTAGCCATCGTCGTCACGCTTGACACCATCGCCCGGGAAATAGAGATCGGGGCGCCCGGGCCACTTGGAGAAATACGTATCGACATACCGCTGATCATCACCCCAGATGGTGCGCAGCATGCTGGGCCATGGATAGGTGAGCGCCAGCAGACCACCGCCCACCTGCACTTCGTTGCCCGCTGTATCGAGCAGCGCGGCGCGCACACCCGGAAACGGTGTCGTGGCCGAACCCGGTTTGGTGTGTGTCACTCCCGGCAGCGGCGAAATCATGATGGCGCCGGTTTCCGTCTGCCACCACGTGTCGACGATGGGGCAGCGCTCTTTGCCGATGGTGCGGTGATACCACATCCACGCTTCGGGATTGATGGGCTCACCAACAGAGCCAAGCAGTCGAAGCGGCGACAGATCGTGTTTGTCGACGTGCGACGCGCCCCACTTCATGAAGGCGCGAATGGCTGTGGGCGCCGTGTAGAAAATGGTGACGCCATACCGTTCGCAGATCTGCCAGAAGCGATTCTTTTCCGGCCAGTCGGGAGCGCCCTCGTACACGATGCACGTGGCGCCGTTGGCCATCGGACCGTACACGAGATACGAGTGCCCGGTGATCCAGCCGATGTCGGCGGTGCACCAGTACACGTCTTCTTCCTTGAGATCGAAGACGTACTTGGTGGTGGCGTACACGCCGGTGAGATAGCCACCGGTGGTATGCACGATGCCTTTGGGTTTTCCCGTGGTGCCCGACGTGTAGAGGATGAAGAGCAGATCCTCGGCCTTCATCGGTTCCGGTTCGCACAGTTTGGGCACTTCGCGCTTGAGCCGGTGCCACCAGTGGTCGCGTCCGTCCTTCATCTCGGCGAACATTTCGTCGCCGACACCACTCCGGCGGCGCATAACCACCAGCACATGTTCGACGGTGGGACATTCTTCGAGCGCCTTGTCGGCGTTGCGCTTGAGTGGCACCACCTGACCGCGGCGATAGCCACCGTCGGCGGTGATGAGCACCTTGCACTGACAGTCGTTGATGCGGTCGCGGAGTGACTCCGGCGAGAAGCCGCCAAACACCACCGTGTGCACGGCGCCGATGCGCGCGCACGCGAGCATCGCAAACACCGCTTCGGGAATCATCGGCAGGTAGATCGCCACGCGATCACCCTTCTGCACGCCGAGTTTCTTGAGCATGTTGGCCGCGAGATTCACTTCGCGGTACACGTCCCAATAGGTGAATGTGCGCCGGTCGCCCGGTTCGCCTTCCCAGATGATTGCGGCCTTGTTGCGCCGCGGGCCGTGGATGTGCCGGTCCACGCAGTTCACACTGACGTTCAGTTCGCCGCCGTCAAACCACGTCGCGTGCGGCGGCGTCCACTCGAGCACCGAATCCCACGGCTTGCTCCACGTGAGCTCGCCGGCTTCGCGCGCCCAAAAGTGGAGCGGATCCATCGACGCGTCATCGGCGAGTCGGCTGTTGTGCACGCGAGCGGCCGCCCGGAAGTCATCCGGTGGCGGGAAGGTGCGGTTCTCTTGCAGAAGGACGTCGATGTCGCTGCTCATGAGCGGTGTCGCGGAACGAGACGTGGTCGGCGGGCGGGCGGAAGTGAGTAGCCCGGGAAATGACAAATCAAAGCTGTAACTGTGCAGGTGTCGCGAGCAACCGGTGCGGAACCGGTGACCCAGCAGAGGGCAACCGGGGAGCGGCCGGCCGGGTCAGGCACTACACTTGACCGATGCTCGAAAACCACCTGGCTACGGACCGCGTCTCGCCGCAGGCCGCCCGCGCGGCTGCAGCGGAGGTGCTGGAGGCCACCGATCTGGTGCGCCGGTTCGGACCACGAGCGGCCGTCGACGGCGTGTCACTTCGGCTCGAGCGTGGCGCCTGTCTGGCACTGTTCGGGCCCAATGGCGCAGGCAAAACCACACTGCTTCGTATGCTTGGTGGATTGCTGCGTCCCACGCGCGGAACGGTCACGCTGGCCGGACACCGGCTGCCGGGTGACGGTGACGTGCGTCGTCTGGTCGGCCTCATCTCGCATCACACCATGTTGTATGCGGCACTCACCGCGCGGGAGAACGTGCGCTTTGCCGCGGAATGTCAGGGGGTGGTGGCGGCCGACGCCGCAACCACGGCGGCACTCACGCGCCTCAAAGTCCTCGACCGAGGGGACACGCCGGTGCGCCTGCTGAGTCGCGGGCTGCAGCAGCGCGTGTCGATTGCACGCGCGCTGGTTCATCGTCCGCGGTTGCTGCTGCTGGACGAACCGTACACGGGGCTCGATGATGTCGGCGCACGGGCACTGACCGATGCGCTACGCGAACTCAAGGCCGATGGCGCCGCGCTGATCCTGGTGACGCATCACCTGGGCGAAGGACTGGCTCTGGCGAGTGAAGCGGCCATCATGCTGCAGGGACGCATCGCGGCGACCGATCGTGACGCGGACCTGGTCTCCGGCGGCGGCTTTGATACGTCGGCGTACGCGCAGGCATACGCCGAGCGCTACCGCGACCTCGTGTCGGCGAGCATCGATTGAACGAACGCCCCGGACTCCGGCGATGAGTGACGTCACGTTCAAGACGCCCGGATTTCTGGCGGATACGTGGCGTATCGCGCGCAAAGACCTGCTGATCGAGTTCCGCACGCGCAGTGCGTTTCTGGCAGCGGCAGTATTCGCGTTGTTGTCGGTCGCGATCTTTCGATTCACGTGGGATGCCACGGCGGTGGCGGCGATCGATCTGGCCCCGCCGGTACTCTGGGTGATCTTCACCTTTTCGGGGCTGCTCGGGCTCAACCGATCCTTCGGCGTCGAGCAGGCTGACCGTGCACTCGACGCCCTGCTGGCGTCGCCGATGCCGCGTGAAGCGGTGTTCGCCGGCAAAGCGCTGGCGAATCTGGTGTTTGTTGTCGCGGTGCAGCTGTTGACGCTTCCCGCGGTCGCACTCTTCTTCGATCTTCCCGCAGGGCCGGGCTGGTGGGGCGTTGGCGCCGTGGCGCTCCTCGCGGCAATCGGGTTGGCGGCCGTGGGAACACTGTTTGCGGCCGTGGCGTCGAATACCCGTCTGGCTGAGATGCTGCTGCCCATGCTCGCCTTGCCGTTTTTCGTGCCGGTGGTGATACCGGCTGCGCAGGCGTCGGCATTGCTCCTGAACGGGCAACCGCTCTCGGACGCGATGGGGTGGATCAAGATTCTGTTGGCATTCGATATCGTTTTCGTCGCGGCCTGTACGGTCGCGTTTCCGTGCACGCTCGACGAGTAGGAGAAGGGATGGCGTCGCTGTCAGCAGAGATCCCCACGGAAACGGGCCCGCCGTCGTCGACAGGCGTCGATTGGGTGCTCGTCGTCGCGGTGCTGTCGTGTATCGGCGTGATCGTGCGCGCGCTGTTCTTTACTCCGGTCGATGCGATGCAGGGGATCGCGCAGAAGATCTTCTACATCCACGTGCCTGCAGCGACGGTGGGTCTCTATCTCGCTTGCGGACTCGTGGCGATTGCGAGCCTCATGTATCTCTGGATCAAGGATCCACGGCTCGATCGCGTGGCGGAATCGTCGGCTGAAGTGGCGCTGGTGTTCCTGTCGATCGTGCTGGCCACTGGTCCGTTGTGGGGCAAGCCCATCTGGGGCACCTGGTGGACCTGGGATGCGCGCCTGACCAGCACCTTGTTTCTGTGGTTCTTGATTCTCGCCTATCTGGTGCTGCGCGGCGCGATCGACGAAGCCGAAATGCGCGCGCGGCTGTCGGCGGTGATGGGCGCACTCGCCATGCTGTTGGTGCCGTTCATTCACCTCACGGTATACCTGTTTCGCACACTGCATCCGCAGCCGGTGGTGCTCAAGCCCAGCAAACCGGATATGCCGGGTGAGATGCTTGCCACCTTCGGGTTGTCGCAGGTGGCGTTCATTCTGTTGTTCATCGCGCTCCTGCGTTTGCGCTATCGGTGGGCGGCATTGCGAGACTACAATGCCGCGCTGGAGGCCGCGTGACGCTGAACCTCTCGACAGCCAACGCACTGATGCTCGCGACGCAGGATACCAGTGCCTCGGCTGCGTACGTCACGCGTCCCGGCGGTCCGCCTGACAATGGCGCCTTCATGAACGGCGCCTACACCGTGGCCGTGGTGATCTATGCATCGTACATCGTGCTGATGGTGCGCCGCATGGCGGCAGCACGACGGGTCACGGCGGCGCGTGCATCGGCCGCCCGTCCGGCCGACCGACGGTGACCGACGAACAACTCGCATCCGCGGCGGGCCCGCTGGCGGGCGTACGGATCGCGGTCACGCGCGCGGAAGGCCGGGGAGGACCGTTGGCCGACGCGTTGCGTGCCACCGGCGCCAGCGTGACGGAGATTCCACTCACCTGCATCGAAACGCTCGATCGTGCGCCACTCGCGCAGGCGCTTTCGCGATTGGTGCGCTATCACTGGCTGCTGCTGACGAGTGTCAACGCCGTGCAGCATGTCGCTGATGCGTTGCGCGCATCGCACCAAACCATCGGTTCGCTCAAGATCGCCGTGGTCGGATCGGCCACCGCCGAGGCGGCGCAGCTGCAGGGATGGCATCCGACGCTCGTTCCCGAACGATTCCTGGCCGAGGGACTCGTCGATGCGATGGCCGCGCGCGGTGATGTCGATGGGGCGCGCATGCTCTATCCGGCGGCCGAAGGGGCGCGCGATGTGTTGCCGGCTGGCCTGCGCGCACTCGGCGCCGACGTTGACGTCATTCCCGTGTACCGGAGTGCGCCCGATGCCGAGGGACAGGCACGGCTGCGGTCACTGGTGGCGGCCGGCGCGCTTGACCTCGTTACCGTGGCGGCACCGAGCACCGTGGACGCACTGCTGGCCGCACTGCCGGCCGAGCACGCGCGACGATTGCCGGTGGCATGCATCGGGCCCGTCACGGCACGCGCCGCACGACTGGCTGGGTTTCCGGTGAAAGTGGAGGCAGACAGCTCGACGACCACGGCGTTTGTGCGCAGCATCGTCGCGGCGTGCTCGCCGATACGATAGAATTGGACATGACTGCTACAGCAACATCTCACGGCGCGACGGTAGTGCGAATCGGCACGCGGTCGTCGGAATTGGCGCTCTTTCAGGCGCGCCAGGTGGCGGCCCTGCTCGCCGCGCGTGGCATCAACAGCGAGCTGGTCACGTACACCACCATCGGCGACCGCATTCTCGATCGGCCTCTCTCCGCCATCGGTGAAAAGGGGCTCTTCACGGCGGAGCTCGAGGCCGACCTGGTCGCCGGACGCACCGACTGTGCCGTGCACTCGCTCAAGGACCTGCCCACAGCCGATCCGGACGGATTGACCATCGTGGCGCTGCTGGAGCGCGAAGATCCGCGTGATGCGCTGGTCACCGCACCCGGTGTTGCGGCGCGGACGCTACGCGACCTTCCGCATGGTGCACGGGTTGGCACCTCCTCACTGCGACGTCGCGCGCAACTTCGCGCGCTGCGTCCTGACTTCGAGGTGCTCGAGCTCCGCGGCAATGTTGGCACGCGCCTGCGAAAAATCGACGAAGGGCAGGTGGATGCCGCGCTGCTTGCCGCGGCCGGACTGCGTCGCCTGGGGCTTGGCAATCGCATCGTGTCGTTGCTCGATCCGCCGGATTGGCTGGGCGCGCCAGGACAAGGCGCGATCGCCGTGCAAGCACGCGCACACGATGCCTCCATGATGGCAATACTCTCCCAGTTGGACCATACCGCCACGCGCGCCGCGGTGACCGCCGAGCGCGCGCTGCTGGCCGCGCTCGAGGGCGGCTGTCAGGTGCCGATCGGCGCAGCCATGATGCGCGGAGCGGGGGGCGCGGAGCTGCACGGGATCATTGCCTCTGTGGATGGTACCCGAGTCGTGCGCGGTTCCATTCATGTCGATCTCGACGCGCCGGCGCGCTCCGGACGTGCGCTTGCCGCCCGTCTGCATGCGGACGGCGGCATGGAAATTCTCGCAGAACTGAGAGCCACGTCATGAGCCCGCTGCCATCTCCAGTCACGGAACTGGCACTGCCGGTCCGCATGCGTCGTCTGCGGCGAACGGACGCGCTGCGGCGCATGGTGCGTGAAACGCGGCTCGATCCGGCGCAGTTTCTCTGGCCGCTGTTTGTCCGTTCAGGCACCGGGATTCGTGCCCCGATCGGTTCGATGCCGGGCGTGTTCCAGACGTCGGTGGACGAACTGTTGCGTGATGCCGAACGCGCGGTGGCGCACAAGATCGGCGGCATTCTGTTGTTCGGCATTCCCGATACGAAGGATGCGACCGGTAGCTCGGCGTGGGACCCGCACGGTCCCGTCGCTGAAGCGGTGCGCGCGGTCAAGCGGGAGTTCCCGTCGTTGCTGGTGGTCACCGACGTGTGCATGTGCGAGTACACCGATCACGGGCACTGCGGGCTGTTGACCGCGTCGGGTGAGGTGGACAACGATGCCACACTCGAACTGCTCTCACGCGAGGCGTTGGCGCATGCGGAGGCTGGCGCGGATATCGTGGCGCCGAGCGACATGATGGACGGTCGGATTGGACATATGCGTCGGGCACTCGATGCGGCGGGCTTTGAACAGACGCCGATCATGTCCTACGCCGCCAAGTACGCATCCGCGTTTTATGGCCCGTTCCGCGAAGCGGCCGAATCCACGCCGGCCTTTGGTGATCGCCGCAGCTACCAGATGGATCCGGCCAACGGCCGGGAAGCGCTGCGGGAAGTGCGCCTCGATGTCGCAGAAGGGGCGGATATCCTGATGGTGAAACCGGCCGGCGCCTATCTCGACATCATCGCCGCCGTGAAGCGCGATACTGGACTTCCACTCGCCGCGTATCAGGTCAGCGGCGAGTACTCGATGATCAAGGCAGCTGCCGAACGCGGCTGGCTTGATGGCGATCGGGCGATGATGGAATCGCTGGTGTCGATCGCGCGAGCCGGTGCCGACCTGATCATCACTTATTTCGCGCTCGAGGCTGCGGCCGCGCTGCGTGACCGCTGACGCGGGGGTTTCCTGAATGTTGCACAATCCGTGGCACGATATTCCCGCCGGCAAACACGCACCCGAGCAGGTGACCGCGATCATCGAGATCCCGGCCGGCTCGCGCAACAAGTACGAGCTGGACAAGGAAACCGGTCACTTCAAGCTGGACCGCGTGTTGTATTCGGCGGTGCACTATCCGAGCGACTACGGATTCATTCCGCAGACGCTGCACGAAGACGGCGACCCGATGGACATCCTCGTCAAGATCAACGAGCCGACGTTTACCGGCTGCCAGATTGCGTCGCGCCCCATCGGCGTGCTGCGCATGCTGGACAAAGGAGAGCCTGACGAAAAGATCCTCGCGGTGCCGTCGGACGATCCGTACTTCCACGACGTGTTCGACATCGCCGACATGTCACCGCACTATCTCAAGGAAATCGCGCACTTCTTCGGCATCTACAAAGATCTCGAAGGGAAGCGCGTCGAGATCATGGGGTGGGAGAATGCCGTGAGCGCGATGGAAATCATCGCCGCCAGCATGAAGCGGTACAAGGAAACGTTCGACAGTTGATACCGTGGTGGCGGACAGCGCGGTCAGTGCGGGCCGCGCTTGAGCACCAGACTCGCGTTGATGCCGCCAAATCCAAAACTGTTGGAGAGCACTACCTCGGGCTGCAGATCGCGTCCGTGGTGCGGCACGTAGTCGAGATCACATGCCGCATCGGGGGCGTCGAGGTTGAGCGTCGGGGGAATCCATCCGCGCTGCAGCGTGAGGGCCGCGATTGCCGCCTCAAAGGCGCCGGATGCGCCGAGTGCGTGGCCGTAGTAGCCCTTGGTGCTCGACACGGGAACCCGATCGGCGTGCGCGCCGAACACAGTACGAATCGCCACCGTTTCGGTGGGATCGTTGAGCGGCGTGCTGCTGCCGTGCGCGTTGATGTAGTCCACGTCAGTGGGCATCACTGACGCATCGGCCAGCGCCTGTCGCATGCAGCGCGCCGCCTGCGCGCCACCGGGCAACGGCGCCGTCATGTGGTGTGCATCGTTGGTGGTACCAAAGCCGGCCAGCTCGCCGTAGATGCGCGCGCCCCGCGCCACCGCCCGCGACCACTCCTCGAGAATCAGCACGGCGGCGCCTTCGCCCATGACGAAGCCATCGCGGTCCTTGTCGAAGGGGCGTGACGCGCGTTCGGGCGCGTCGTTGCGTGTGGACATGGCCCGAATCAGGGCGAACGCACCAAAGCACAGTGTGGCGAGCGGCGCTTCGCTGCCGCCGGCGATCATGATGTCGGCATAGCCATCGCGCACCTGCCGGAAGGCCTCGCCGATGGCAATGGTGCCCGACGCGCAGCTCATGGCGTTGGTGCTATTGGGTCCTGACACGCCGAACTCGATGGCGATGTTGCAGCTGGACGAGCCGCCGAAGACGCACAAGGCGAGTGTGGCGTCGACATCCCGCAGTCCGCCGCGCAAGAACGCCGCCGCCTGCGATTCCGCGTAGGCGACGCCACCGAGTGCCGTCCCCATCATGGCGCCGACCCGTTCGCGGTC